>JARUKZ010000023.1 GCA_029688955.1 Chitinispirillales bacterium ANBcel5
AAAGGGGTTATTTATATTAGCCCCAGGTTTCCTACCTGGGAAAAATGTGGGACGGCAAGACCGCGAGACAAGAATTCCAACTTCCCTTCCTCCCGAAATCATAGCCCAAGGGTCCCCCCAAACGGGTCCTTCCACGCTTTCACCATTGACGCCCGGGGGTGACCCAGTCTATCGTCTTTAGCCCCATAAAAATTTTTCCTATTCACATCCCCAACTTTTTACCTCTGCTTTTTCGATGGAATCAACGAATATCCCGCACTTTCAGCGCTTGGTATCTTTTTGGGCATAAACACCCGGGGCTGCGCCAGAAGACTGGCTTACCCCGGGCTATAATATCCCGCGCTTTCAGCGCTAAAGAGGAGAGGTCAAGGCGCCATCAACCAGGGTAGGAAACCTTCGCTGACAGAGGTAAACCTTTCAGTTTATTTCAGGTGCTTATAGAGAGGGGCCCGTTCAATTTTCCAAGGCAGGAAAAGTTTCAGGATACCTGCCTATACCAACGCCTGGAAACGTCGATATAATACCCCAAAGGGGATTTCTATTTTAGCCCCATGGTTTCTTTACCTGGGGCGATTTGAGCGTTGAGCAGGAAAATGGAAAGACGGATAGTTGCTATTTTCTTTACACTATATTAGAACAGGTACGCCTCTCGACTACGCTCGAGGAACTGCTTAGGGCATGCTCGAGGAACTGCTTAAGTGCATTGTCAATAATACCCAGCCGAGGTGTAGACACATTCCTTCATTCCAAATTCCTCCCGCAATCATAGCCGAAGGGGCCCCCCAAACGGATCTTTACACGCTTTCACCATTGACGCCCGGGGGTGACCCAGTCTATCGCCTTTAGCCCCATAAAAATCTATCCTTTTATTTCTAATTAGCAATCGTCTTTTCTGAGCGAGGAACGATCTCAGTCTCCATGTGAGACAAAGAGAACTGCTGAAAACAAGTAGAAGGGTAGCCCATGCACATAGTAGTCATTAAACCCCATTTATGTGTGAGAGTATAACTGCCTCAATAACAGCCACTTATCTATGATTTGGCGACCTACAGTTCAAAAGTGGGGTGAATACACCTCAAGTGTATGCTTGGTAGAAATGGGAGGCAATACTATAAGTCATTGGTATAAAAGAAAATGTAAGCTTGGCGTATATCTTGCTTAAGGTGTTTGCCTTTCGATGATCACAGTTTCAATAAAGGTAAGCAAAATGGAACAACTCTCTAATCTTCAGGCTGTAATACTCTGTGGTGGGCAGGGCACCAGAATTCGCTCTGTAACAGAAAAAAGGCCAAAGCCTCTTATCGATATAGGCGGAAAACCTATACTTTGGCATATCATGAAAACCTACTCCTTTTACGGGGTGAGGAGCTTTGTGCTGTGTCTGGGGTATAAAGGTGAAATGATCGTTGATTACTTCGAGAATTATCACAGCCGCAACCATGATTTCACTATGAAAATCAATGACAAGGAGCAGAAGAAGTTCCATTACAATGGCTGCAAATGTGAGGACAGTGATGTTGATGATTGGGAGATAACATTCGCGCATACCGGAGAGGAAACAATGACCGGGGGCAGGCTAAAGCGCATAGAAAAACATATTGACACCGATCGCTTTTTCTGTACCTATGGTGATGGGTTATCTGATTTGGATTTAAGAGAACTGTACAGTACACACATTCAAAGCGGTAAAACCGCTACTCTTACCGGAGTTCATCTTCCCACTACTTTTGGGGTGGTTGAGACTACAGAGGATGGCACCGTTACCAGTTTCAGAGAGAAACCATCGCTTGCGGGGGTTATTAACGGTGGATACTTTGTTTTTGAAAAGGAGATATTTGACTACATAGAGGGTGATGCAACGGTACTTGAAGACAGACCCTTTAGAATACTTGTGCGTGATTCTAAGATAGGTATGTTTAAACATGAGGGGTTTTGGCACTGCATGGATACCTATAAGGATTACGAATCACTAAATACTATGTGGAAAAAACGTAAAGCTCCCTGGAGGATTTGGTAGGTATGAACGGCACTGATTTAGAAAAAATGTTTGGTTCTGTTTATAAGGGAAAAAAGGTGTTGGTTACGGGGCATAGCGGATTTAAAGGCTCCTGGCTTTCATTATGGCTCTGTGAAATGGGAGCTCAGGTAAGTGGCTATTCACTTACTTCTCCTACCACTCCAAACCATTACTCCCTTCTTGACATGGAAATTGATTCAACCACAGCAGATATTTTAGATAAAGAGAAACTGGGAAGAACAATAAGCAGGATAAAGCCCGATATAGTATTTCATCTCGCGGCACAGCCTCTGGTTCGTCTATCATACGATGAGCCGGTTGAGACATTTACCACCAATGTGATCGGTACTCTTAATGTACTCGATGAGTGCAGAAAAAGTGATTCTGTACAAGCCTGCGTTGTAGTTACCAGTGATAAAGTGTATGAGAACAGAGAATGGGTCTGGGGTTACAGGGAGACCGATCCTTTCGGTGGTTATGATCCTTATAGCGCTTCAAAGGGGTGCACTGAAGTCGCGGTGGCAAGTTATCGTCGTTCCTTTCTTAACCCTGACAAGTATGGGCAAAGTCATAATCTGCTTGTCGCTACCGCAAGGGCCGGCAATGTAATAGGAGGGGGTGACTGGGCTCTGGACAGACTTTTACCCGATGTAGTAAGGGCGGTTAGTAAAAAGGAGCCGGTAGTAATTCGCAATCCAGGCGCCATAAGACCATGGCAGCATGTGCTTGAGTGTCTTAGTGGCTATCTTCTTTTGGGTGAAAAACTTCTCAGAGGGAATGCCGGTTACGCTCAGGGTTGGAACTTTGGCCCCGAAGACAAAGATGCGCTTACGGTTGAGCAGGTAATGCTTGAAGTGGAAAAATCCTGGCCTGCTTTTAAATACACTATCGACGATCAACGCGATAATCATCCCCATGAAGCCAAATATCTTAAACTCGACTGTTCAAAGGCTAAAAATGCCTTGGGGTGGAAAACAGTCTGGGACGCGGAAAAGGCGATAAACACTGCTATCAGGTGGTACAAAAGTTTTTACGAAGTTGGAAAAGCAGATAGTGTAAATGATCTCTATGCATACATACAAGAGGCTGGTAACGGGGGCAACGCATGGGCACATTTTTAATCACCGGAGTGAATGGTTTTTTGGGCCATAGTGTATTGGAAGCGCTGCTTCGTACAGGTAATGACAAGATAATTGGAGTTGATATTCAGGAACAGGCGAAGGTAAGAGGTGAACCAACGCGCCTTACTTATAAAAGAGTTGATGTAGGGGATTCCGGATGCATAAAAGAGCTCATTGATCTTAAACCGGATACAGTGATTCACCTTGCCGGTGTTTTAGCAAAGAGTGAAGATGTCAGATCTCAGTTGGAATTATTTAAAGGCAATGAGGGATCAACTCACAATATGCTGCAGGTCGCGCGAGCCAACAGAAGTCACTTCCTGTTCTCTTCAACCGGACTTGTGTATGGTAACCAACCAGGTCCTTTTTTTGAGGACACCAGGGTTTCTCCTGAAGACTATTATTCTCTTTCAAAGTATTGTGCAGAAGAGATGGTACGTTTTTTCTCAATGAGGTATTCAATTCCCAGTACCATTTTTAGAATCGCGGTTCTTTATGGACCAGATCAAAAAGCTTCTATGTTTATCCCCTCTCTGGTGAGTGCAATAAATAATAACGAACAGTTTAAAATGACTGCCGGGGAGCAGAAGAGAGATTTTATTTACATCGATGATGTGGTCAGTGCCTTTTGTATGGCGGTTAGAAACAGTGTTACAGGACTGTATAATCTTGGAACGGGTAACGCTGTAAAAATGATTGATGCCGCGAACATGGCTATGAGCATTGCCCAAAAGAACGATCTGCTTAAAGTGGGAGCTTTGCCATACAGGGAAAAAGAGTCCTGGGAGTATAATCTTAATTCAGAAAAGTTTAAGAGAAGAACCGGGTGGAGCGCTGAGACTGATCTGAAAAGCGGGCTTGAGAAACTGTTAAAACTGAAAGCGTACTAATGATGAAGCTACGATTCATATTTCTACTTTTTACAGGACTAACGTTAGTCGTAACTCAGAGCTATGGACTCACGGATATAAATTTCAGGACTTCATACTCAAGAGATTTTCTTCCCACAGAAATCTACGATACTGAGTTAAAGATAAACCATCAGTTTAATTACAGGTTTTCACTGCTTGGCACTCTTCAGTATTTAAAGTATACACAACCCGAACACAAAGGGGTAGCAGACCTTGATGCAAATGTTTTAAGTGTGTTGGGTGGAATCGGTATGAATGTTATCCCGGGAATTTTTTGTGTTGATGCTCAATTAGGCGCAGATGTAATTCCTGGAAGCAGAACAATTCCCTCAGGGGTTATTGACTTGAACTATAGATCTGTACCTTTTACCGCTGGCAGTGATTTAAGTCTTTCACTATACCATACCGGTAGGATAGTCAGAGCAGATGCTATACTTAATGAAATTACCAACAGCGGTTTTACAGCAACGATTCAAAAAATTTTTAACGGAGGGGCAGCTGCTTTTAGTTATGGCCAGCACTATCTTGTTCCTGAAGAAAGTATGGTCGATACAACACATCTTTCGGAGCGACCCAGGGGCATTTGGAATCCCTACGATACACAGCTCAAATTAGAAACAAACCTGTTACAAAATGCAAGTGCCTATATTTACAAAAAAGTTGGGGGCTTATACCTGGGATACTCTTTTGCCTGGGAACACAGCAATCACGATCGGTACATGCTTACCGGGGAGAGTGATACATTATACACACAGGAACAGTCTTCGCAGCACAGACCCGGGGGTGGTGGTCCGGTAGTACAGGCATTAAGAAAACAGAGTTACTCATACTATCCCTATGAAACACCACTGCATGAGATCGCTCACAATATCATTATATCGGTACCATTCTCTGTAAGTGGATTTCATATTACACCCAAAGTGGAGTTCCCGTTGTACTCATCAAGAAGGTACAATTCCTATCCCGAATATCTTGATGGTTTTAACCTGGAACATTCAGAGAACTACCTCAAATATCAATCATCTTACACTCAGCGGTTTACAGCGCCGATGAATTTCGATGTTGAAGTTAAGTTTTCACCCTGGTCCACAGCAGAAATGGTTGTGGAATATAACTATTTTTCATTTCCCTACAAATCCTGGGGATATTTCAGTGACCAGAGGTATTATTTGAATACAGTTAGATTTTTGATCAATACATTTTTTTAATAACCGGGAGGTGCGGTAATTGTGAAGACTAAGACACTATACATTCTTATACTTATTAAGGTGCTGTTTGCTTTTTCTACTTCTGAATGTTTTAGTGACGCAGAGGAGCTGATGGATAGAGAAAAGTATTCTGAAGCTATCAATGTGCTTCAAGAGTGTGAAGAAGGACCAGAAGTCTCTAAACTTCTCGGTGAAGCGTACTTTGAGCTATTTATGGTTGATCAGGCTCTTGGTCACCTGAGAAAAGCGCTTGAATTTGACCCTTCAGATAAAGAGATTCGAATACGGTATGCTCGGGTACTTGCGTATAATCAGGAGTTCCGTGCTTCAATTGATGAATTTACAAGCCTTAAAGAGGAGTATCCCCAAAGCAGAGAGGTGCTTATGGGATTAGCAAAATCTTTGGGATGGGATAGAAAGTACAGAAGGGCAACTGAAATTTATGAATCGTTGCTTGAAAGTGATCCCGACGATTATGAGGTAATGCTTGAAATTGGAATACTGAGAGGTTGGGAAAGAAAGTACCGGGAAGCTGTTGCGGTATTCGACAAGATTATAGAGTTGCCTGATGCAGGAGATATAAAACTTTTGGCCAAAGTTAATAAGGCTGAGGTTTTGGGATGGCAAAGGAGATTTGATGATGCAATAGAAGAGTATAAAAAGGCTCTTTCAATCAATCCTGAATTAATTGATGCTTATCTTGGTTTGGGAACGATATACGAGTGGCAGGGCAAGTATAAAGAAGCGATAAAAAAGTATGAAGAAGCACTGTCGGTTGATCCTCAAAACTATGAGGTGAAGGCGAAACTTGAGCAACTTATGTGGGTAAGATAGGAGGAACAATTTTGCCAAAGGAAAAAGATCAGTATCAAATGAACCGAAACTTATTGGCTGTCGCACTGTTTACTGTAGCCTTATTACTTCTGGTTAATATCGTTATACAACTGTACCCAACAATACAGAGTGGAAACATCTCCGCGGTAGGGCATCACCACAGTTTTGAAGATGGTTCTTCTTACTACATATATACAATATTTGAGAGTAACGGAGATGTGTATCAGTGCTGGTGGGATGAGGAGAAATGGAACCAGAAAAAGGTAACAAACTATAAAAAAACTCCTGTAACAGGAGATGAACCAGGTGAGTGAAGTATTGGATACCACAGTTGTAGAAAGTAAAACAGATGTAAAGACTCAAACCCCTGTTAGAAAGTGTATTTCGGGATGTAGGGATACTGTTTCGTTAGTAGAGAGAGTTTGTCTTATTGCTCTAATAACCCTTGGAATAGAATCCGCACTGTTTTTTCTTTTCTGGTGGTTTGAACCTCAGCATAGAAGAAATAATCTGTTTTTTGTTTTCCTCAGTTTTGCGATTGGTTGGGGAGTATTTAGAACTGTTATCAATTGGTTCTATTTATTCTTTATTACCGGAACCAATCATAAGAAAGTGAAAGAGGGACTAAGTGTTGATGTGTTCACAACCGCGATGCCCGGGGAACCTTACGAGATGTTTGAGAAAACATTGAGTGCAATAGCAAAGATACAATACCCTCATACCAGTTATCTTCTTGACGGTGGAAATGATCCAAAGCTTCAAAAGCTTTGCCAAAAATTGGGTGTTATCCACCTTGATTGCAGCAAGGTTGAAGGTGCTAAAGCTGGGAAGGTAAACTATGCCATGCAACGATCCTCAGGGGAATATATACTGGTAATCGACCCTGATCATATTCCGGAAGATAACTTTTTCCATCAGGTGCTTGGTCATTTCGATGATCCACAGGTAGGTTTTGTGCAGGTTGTTCAGGGGTATTATAATCAAAGTGAAAGTTTTGTCGCACGGGCATCCGCTGAGCAGACGTATGATTTTTACGGGCCTACAATGATGGGGATGCAGGGGCTGGGTACGACCGTTGCCATAGGGGCTAACTGCACTTTCAGACGGTCGGCTTTGGAAAGTATTGGTGGTCACGCTGTACATTTAGCAGAAGATCTGGTGACATCGATACGTCTGCACGCTTCAGGGTGGAAGAGTGCTTATGTCCCGTACAAACTTACCTCTGGTTTGGCTCCTGGAGACCTGGGGGCATATTTTAAACAGCAGCTTAAATGGTGTACCGGAATGTTTGGGGCATTTAGCCAGGAAGTCTTGCCCAGGTTTAAAAAACTGAAATTTTCTCAAAAGCTTCATTACCTCTTTGCTGGTTCTTATTATTTAGAAGGGCTTGCAACCGCTATCACCTGTATTTTACCGATCATTTTTCTCTTTTTCGGTTTATGGGCTGTAGAAATGGAGTTTACAGAGTTTTTGATTCATTTGGCTCCCTATGCTCTCATGTGTCTGGTTATTAGTTGGTACGTTCAGCGTTGGTTTAGACATCCGGACGAAAAAGGGTTTTTGTGGCGTAGTATGGTACTAAAAAAAGGAACCTGGCCGATCTATATCATCGGGCTTATAAACTGGATAACACGACAGAAAGTTCCCTATCTTCCAACTCCTAAAAAAAAGGAGTGTAAAACATTTACCGGGCTTGTGATACCTCACCTTTTTATAGTTGTCCTTTCTGTTGCCGCAGTTGTTTACAGTATTTTAACTTACGATAGGATGGAGAGTGGGGTTTGGGTCATGATTTTCTTTGCAGTATGTAATGTAATCCTCATGCTGCCGGTTGTAGTTATTGCTCACTCTCAGTGGTTTACATCAAAAGGTGGGTCCAATGAATAAAAAGTACACTGTAGCCGGTTTAACAGTTTTATATTGTAGCTTTTTGGCGGTACTGTTTCTAGGTGTGCTTGAGTTTGAGAAATTTGCCCGAAACTGGTACTTTGAAAATATAACCCGAAGAAATGTTGTAGAAATTAATTCAGTTGATATAAACGAATGTGTACTTGGCATATACAGGCCTGAGTTGCCTTATGTGTTTTCAAAAACCGAGGAGATTGAAGAAGGAATAGGTGAGCAGTTTAATATCATCTCCTTTTATCAGGCCTGGGGAGATGGTGAAGGACACACTTTTCCAATGGCTCTTATGGAGCATGTTCATCAAAGCAACAGAGTGCCTATGCTCACATGGGAGCCCTGGGTTAACAGGTTTCACAGTGATTATCTTCGTCCCATGCCACAAAGAGAAATCGGATTGGTGAGGGACATTGCAGATGGTGTGTATGATGCGTACATAGAGCAGTGGGCCAAAGGTGCTGTGAGATGGGGAAAACCATTTTTTCTCAGGTTCGCGCACGAGATGTCAAACCCCCAGTATCCATGGTCACCAGATAACAAAAATACAGAAGAAGATTTTATCGATGCATGGATCCATGTGCGTTCAATATTCGCTTCTGTTGGAGCAACCAACGCTATATGGGTATGGAGCCCCTATAAGGTTGGAGACATAAAATATTATCCGGGGGATGACTATGTCGACTGGGTGGCTCTTGATATATTTAACTACGGCGATCTTATTCAGGGTAATCAATGGGCACGATGGCTTACATTCGATCAACTGCTTACCCCTATATACCTTGAACTGGAGGACATTGACAAACCTTTTATGATTGCTGAAGTGGGGTCGGTTGCCATGGGAGGAAGCAGGGAAGTATGGTATAGGGAGATGTTTGAACAGATCACCAATAAATTCAAAAAAATCAGGGCCGTGATTTTCTTTGATAACCCTGCAGACAGGACCTCTGGAAGAAAAATCGACTGGGCTTTAAATGAATACGATATTGAAGAGATCAGAGGTGTACTTCCATCCACCTGTTTCACTTTCCTGGGCAATTATAAATATTCACTGACAAAATAGCGGGAGTGAGCATATGAAAAATAATTTAGTGTATGTTACTTTTTACCTTATATTCACTATAGCAAATGCTGCATCTAACAACATAACACATACTGTACTTCATGAAAATATGGTTTTGCAGGATGTCCCTGGTATTTATGGCAACTATGTCTATTTTCAGGACTGGAGAAGTTTCTACGATATTTCTAAATTAAATCACCAAACAGGTTCTTCTGTGCAGGTTAGGCAAGGTACTAAATTGTTATACCCTCTTGTTTTTGGAGGAGAAATGTTCGCCTGGATAGACTATACAGAATCAAATGGTTTTGGAATGGGACCCGGGGAAACGAACAATGTATCATACTATGTAAAAATTCACAAGCTCAACACCGGTGAAGAGGTTACCGTTACTACTGATGCGGCTTACAAAGAACATATCGCGGTGTACGGCCAAAAGGTTGTCTGGACCGACTACAGGCACTTTTCTCCTGGGGATACTACAGTTGAAATTTATATGTATGATGTGGATCAGGGAGTAGAACGAAGAATAACCACTGCTGCAGGTTATAAATCAAATCCCCACATTCATGAAAACAGAATAGTATGGCAGGATTATAGAAATGGTAGCTCTGATATCTACCTCTATGATCTAACTACTAATCAGGAAATTGCGATTACAAATAATCGATTTCATCAGGCTAATCCGTTTATTTACAACTCAAAAATTGTTTGGGAGGATAATCGAAACGGCGCAGGAGATCCCGACAATTTCGATATCTACCTTTTTGACCTAGAAACAACCTCTGAAAATCAGATTTACACTGGCAGCGGGTATCAGGGATCTCCACAGATTTCAGAACAGCTTGTTGTGTGGCAGGACTTTGGACTTAACGGAGATGATGATGCATCAAATTCTCAGATAGTTGCACTCAATCTAAACACAAAAGAAAAAATATTGGTTAGTGAAAATATGGCTGGTTATATGGGAGAGCCTCGGTTATGGGAAAATGTAGTTGTGTGGCAAAACTACAATGATGGGAATTTGTGGAAAGCTGAAGTTGAAAATGTTCAGAGCAGTATCTCTGTCAACCGTAACAGAAACATACCAGCCGCTCAGAGATCAATTTCAAATTACACTATCTATGATTTGTCCGGCAGGAAGATAGATCAAAGAAGTGCTTCGGGTGTGTTTCTTAAAACCGGACAGAGTAAAAGTATAAAAATAAGAGCAGTAAAATAATCTGATCACTCATAATGAATGCTTCAGGGGTCCTTTTGCCCTTCTAATGTTACTTATAACACAATACATGACTATGTCTCAATAATATAGTCAGAGAGGGTAGTCATGTAGATTTTGCATGTATTAGGGAAAAGTACCGGGTGGTTTGGAAGCAAAGTTACCAATGAAGGTTCTTGTTTAATCATTAGGACTCATTTAGCATAGGGCAGGAGACACCATGCTAAGGTCGTGATGGCCTATCGGGGTATTTTATTGCTGTGCCGATGCATTTTGCTATTGCGTGTAGTTTTTTGGAGGATGGGAAATTGGTGTAATTTTCACCAAATCAGCCCTGCAAGAGTGTACCATGTCACTTAACATCCAAAGGCGTCCAAAAAAGAAAAATTTATCCTCTACTCACCCTCACCCTCTTTATCCGGAACCACTCGGGTAATCATAGATGTTTTGCGCCCAAGCGAATCGTAGGTGTATTCGGTGTAGTTGGTGAGAACAAAGCCGTCTTCAAGGTTTGGGTAGTTTTTAAGGCTGAAAAAGTAGATTCTTTCTACCTGGTTGTGTTCAGTATAAGTGTAAAAATTAAACCGTATAACATCACCCTGGTTAGAGTAGATTCCTAAACTGTATTCATATTCCCGTTTCTGAAAGGGGGTATAGGTGTAAAGTTTAATTATGAATGGATCTTTATCTGGTTCTTTTATGTATTCAGCACATAAGCTATCGAAAGGAGTAATATAGTACCATCTAATATCATTGAATTTAGGCTTACCATTACGAATTTCAATAGATTCAATATATTCATCTTTAGGAGTAAAGGTAAATTCAACACCACTGAATTCTTCATCATCGCGGCACTTTCTCTTTTCACTCTTGCGCTGACCCGAGGGAGTACTTTCGAGCTCTATCTGACAGTCCCTAATTAAATCAAAGCGTGTTTCTCTTTGGTAATCGTTTGAGACAATTATACGATAGTTGCTGGTAGTATCAAAATCTTCCTGAGAAATGGAAACGCTATTTATAAAAATTGAATCATTACGGTGTAAATGTTTCTCAAATCGCTTGTTTGATGGAAAACCCTCAATATTCAGTAACCTAAAAACACTATCAATCTTTTCAGAATCATCTTTATAGAAATAAAACCAACTGTCACTTCTATGTATATGGTTAGAAACATCAAGCATCTCATAGGTAACTTCAGGCAAATTAAGATCGTGTTTTTGAATAAAGTGATCAGAGTTAAACTTTTTTTGTGACATCACCATCGTAGTTACCAATAAAACAATTAAAGTTATCTTCATTATCTGTACCTCAGTAATAGTATTGGTTTATGAGTTTGGATGCATGTTCTTTAAACGTCTCAAAATCAAACGCGTATATGATTTTTGTGTTGTTATAGTATTTTGGATACCGATCTAACAGAAAAAGTTTTGATTTTCCGGTAAGTGCTTCAACATATTCTATCTGCCCCTTTAGTTTTTCAATCAGATTGTTTATTTAAGGATATATTGGGTATTCTCTGTTGCGTGCCCATTTTATATGAAGTGCCTGATCCGGCATCGGAACAAAACGGTCACTGTTTTGTCGAATCAACAAGAGATCACCTACTCACTCTCTCCCTCTTTATCCGGAACCACTCGGGTAATCATGGAAGTTTTGCGCCCAAGCGAATCGTAGGTGTATTCGGTGTAGTTGGTGAGAACAAAGCCGTCTTCGGGAACAGTGAATTGCTTTAATCTGAAAAAGTAGATCCTGTGCAATTGTTTGTTGTTATTGTAGGTGTAGTAATTAAATCGAACTACCTGGTTTATATTGGTACGGGTATCAAAATCAAATGAAAATTGTCTTCTATTGAAAGGTGTGTATGTGAATAGCCCTAAAAGGAGAGGTGGGGTATTGGAGCTAACTGTGTATTCTGCAACAACGCTGTCAAATGGGGTAAAATAATACCAGCGTATTAGACTTGAGTCTATTTTGTTGTCTCTAAACCGTATAGATTGGACAAATTCCTCTTTAGGGGTAAAAGAAAATCTAACACCACTGAATTCTTCATCATCGGGACATTTTCTCTTTTCACTCTTGCGCTGACCCCATGAATTGTAGGTAACAAGAGTAGAGCATCTGTTTTGGTGGTTTATGTATAATATACTGTTATCATAACGAATTTCGTGGTAGTTACTGGTAGTATCAAGGTCTTCCTTAGATATCGAGACGCTATTTATAAAACTTGAATCATTACGGTGTAAGTAGTCCTCATATCGTTTATTGGGTGGAAAACCTTCAATATTAAGAAACCTAAAAACGCTGTCAACCATATCAGAATCATCTTTATAGAAATAAAACCAACTATCACTCTTATGTGTATGGTTAGAAACATCAAGCATCTCATCAGTAACTTTAGGCAGATTGAGGTCGTGCTTTTGGATAAAGTGGTCTGGATCAAACTTTTTTTGCGCGATCACAATCGTAGTCAGCAGGAAAATTACTATAGTTATCTTCATAATCTGTACCTCAGTAATAGTATTGATGTATAAGTTTGGATGCATGTTTTTTGAACGTTTCGAAATCAAAAACGTATATGATTTTTGTGTTGTTATAGTATTTTGGATATCGGTCTAACAGAAATAGTTTTGATTTTCCGGTAAGTGCTTCTTTGTACTCTATCTGGCCTTTCAGCTTTTCAATCAGATTATCGATCTGTGTACTTAAAGATACATTGGGTATTTCCCTGTTTCGTGCCCACTTAATATGAAGTGCCTGATCCGGCATCGGAACAAAACGTTCACTGTTTTGTCCAATCAACAAGAGATCACCTACTCACTCTCTCCCTCTTTATCCGGAACCACTCGGGTAATCATAGATGTTTTGCGCCCAAGCGAATCGTAGGTGTATTCGGTGTAGTTGGTAAGAACAAAGCCGTCTTCGGGAATAGTGAATTGCTTTAATCTGAAAAAGTAGATCCTGTGCAATCGTTTGTTGTTATTGTACGTATAGTAATTAAATCGAACTACCTGGTTTATATTGGTACGGGTATCAAAATCAAATGAAAATTGTCTTCTATTGAAAGGTGTGTATGTGAATAGACCTAAAAGGAGAGGTGGGGTATTGGGGCTAACTGTGTATTCTGCAACAACGCTGTCAAATGGGGTAAAATAATACCAGCGTATTAGACTTGAGTCTATTTTGTTGTCTCTAAACCGTATAGATTCGACAAATTCCTCTTTAGGGGTAAAAGAAAATCTAACACCACTGAATTCTTCATCATCGGGACATTTTCTCTTTTCACTCTTGCGCTGACCCCAGGCATTGTAGGTAACAAGAGTAGAGCAATTGGTCTTAGGATAGACATAGATTATTTTATTGTTGTACTTTATTTCAAGATAATTATTAGTTGTATCAAAACTTGTTTGCGATATTGATATTGCTTGTATGATAATGGTGTCTTCATGCGAGTGATGTTTTTCGAAGCTCTTACTTGCAGGAAAACCTTCAATATTAAGGTATCTAAAAACACTGTCAACATTATCAGATTCATCTTTATAGAAATAATACCAACTATCACTCTTGTGTGTATGGTTAGAAATATCAACCATACTATCGGTAACTTCAGGCAAATGTAGGTTATGTTTTTGAATAAAGTGCTCAGGGTTAAATTTTTTTTGTCCCATCACCACCGTAGTTACCAATAAAACAATTAAAGTTATCTTCATTATATGTACCTCAGTAATAGTATTGATGTAAAAGTTTTGATGCATGTTCTTTAAACGTCTCAAAATCAAAAGCGTATATAATTTTTGTGTTGTTATAGTATTTTGGATACCGGTCTAACAGAAAAAGTTTTCCTTTTCCGGTAAGTGCTTCTTTGTACTCTATCTGCCCCTTCAGTTTTTCGATCAGATTATCGAATTGTTTATTTAAGGAGATATGGGGTATTCCCCTGTTGCGTGCCCATTCTCTATAAAGCGCTTCTTCTGACATCTGAACATAACGATCTCTGTTTTCCCGAATCCACTGATCTCTTCTTTGCTTCTCCTCTTTCCACAATGAACCGATCTCTTCAAGCGCACAGAGCATCTCGGCAAGGGTATTCTGGTAGCGTATATCAGGATCGGTTCTTACCCCAAACCTGTCATAGGTCTTTAGATCTTCATTAAAATAGGTGATTATAGAGCTGTCAGTATTGAAATGTTCGGTAGTTTTGAAGATAATCTCATCTATATTGAAGTCAGTTTCCCTACGGTTTAGAATGTTAAACAGTTCTGTGATTTTATTTACTGAATCGACATCAATATCCTGAACACCGGGAACATCGTCTTTGTATCCTAGCAAACTCCTGATATCATCCATGGCATCAAGAGTAACACTGCATGCATTCCGTGCGCCTTTCACTCCCACACAAAGAATCCGTAGCAGCGCAAAAAACTCCATCGTCGCATTGGTATTCCCTAGTTGGTTTAAAAACAATATAAATTGGTCGGTGTTGCCTATCATGCCCCCGTTTATTCCGGCAATGGCTCTTTGGGTCATCTCTCTTATGTAGTTACGGTTCCGGTGAAGCACCGCGAGTGAATCCACATGGCTTCTGATCGCTTTAAATGAATTAATGGTGCCAAAAACATTCCCCAAAACCGCACCGGACTGACGTGAAGATGATCTGACCAGTGCCTCCATCACATCCGGAGTGGTGATTTTTGATACTACGTTTCTGTATCTGCAACTATACAACATCCTTACCGTATTAGCAGAGCCATTTCGGTACGCCCGTGCAACCCGGGAAAGCCTCAGAAAACTTCCGTAGGTAACCACACTGCCAAATATCTGCAACAATCCATCAAAGGTATTCCCCTGAATGAGCCGCAACGCTCCGGTTACAACTCCAGCACCAGGAAGCAGTGCCATAATCTGAACAGCGGGATTGTTAAGAAACTCATCTATTCTTTGGTTGCGCTCTATAATCTGAGAATAGGTGGTTATCTGTTCGATATACTCCGCGGGTGGATAGGCATCCATCTTTAAATACTGTGCTATAGTTTGTTCAAGGTCATTTAACTTGTCTACATAAGGCTTTATAAATGTATTTGTATAGGTTACAATCTGATCCCATTCAACTCTTTGACCACTTTCCATCTGTTCTAAATACCGGATCGCGTCCTTGTAGTTGGCAAGTACCTCATAATATTCGTTCACCGCACGAATATGCTGAAAATAGGGGTTATTTGAGGTCTTTACAAGATGTTCTATTTTCTCCAGTGCCTGTTCTACTGTCTTTGTCTCTCTCTCAATTACAGCGGTAAGTGAACTATTGTGATCATAAGTTCTGGCAGGAGGAGCAAAGGACTCCCAATCAGACATGCCATTTAAGAGGGTGGTGCAGTGCAGCAGATTTAAATCATCCAGTTCCGTCCGTGTATGGAGCATCTGTAGCAACTGCTCGTAAGAGTACTCTCCAAGAAAATAGGACACCGCACTGTGGGAGCTGCCCAGATAGGTTCCGTCCTGGTTTTCCAGTATAAACCCAATCTGAAACTTCCCATCTGCTGAGGGTTCTGTTTTGGTCCCTATGACCACCGGAAAGGTGGGAGCTTTGGTGTCGTTGTCTGCCCTGTTAAGCACAGTATCAGATTCGTTACAAAACGTAATAAGAAAAAATGGATAGAGTGGCGTTTGAGCCCAGTCTACGGGCTTTTGCGGTTTCATGGAGGAGAAGATAAATTGCCCGCCGCGGTGTTCAAGTTCGCCCTCAAACACCGCGACTGTCTTGTCTGCCTTACTTTCATTAACGATACAGTTGGTTTCATTGAAATCATTTTCAAGCTCAAGTATTTTTACCCGCACCGCTTGCTTTTCGCCTCTCGGTATAGGAGTGCAATGCTTAACAAACAGTCGCATGACATCACCATTTGAAGTGATCAGGTCGGAATCAAGAAAACCGCTGAAATCCACCGGGTTAGCAGTATTGCGCTTTTTAAGAACAACCTTAATAGTCATTGTGCGCCTCCCTCTTTTGTGTCGGGAGCCGTAACGATAACGGGTTGAACGGGATAAGGGCCATTTCCGGCAATCCAGTTCAGTGTATGCGTAACAACGTGTCCTTCGTATTCACACTGTAAACTTAGGGCAGTCTGAGTGATCCCCGATACCTCGAGCGTTCCGTCGCTGAGAGTGTCATTAAACAGCTCTTCAGTATCGGTTTTTAGAATAGCTTTAACTCCCTGAACACTTCTGTTACAGTTGTCGATAACTGTAACTAACACCCCGCCTCTGATATCACCCTCTGCGGGCATCTCTAAAACCGGGCTGTTTATAGTATTTTCTCCCCGCGTATGGGAGATGTTTTTAATGCTATAGGAGCAGGGGGTCATAGGATCTTTTCTCCATGCATTGTAATGCCGGTTGCCAACAAACCACAGGTGTTCGATATTTATCAGCGCAGTGCCATCACTGTCAAGTTCGCCTGTTACCTCCTGGCACAGATCCTCCTCCTCGCCATCAAAAGTACAAAATAGTTTACCTCTAAGTTTTACTCTGATTGTCTCCATTAGAAACTCAGCATTCACCTTAAGAAAGCACTGATCGTTGTGGCAAAAACCATTTGGTCCAGGGATCCACTCTGCGAAAAGAAGACGGACCTCGGGTTCGGGTGGCTCCTCGTTTGTTTGATCACCTTCAACCCCGGTGATAAATTTAGGTGGTTCTTCCGGTTGGTCTTCATTTTTGCTTTCTTTTCGTTTTACCGGAGGCGGCGCGACACTCCAGTCAAGGTCCGCGTGGGTTAAGGACATGGGTAATCCTTTGTGGTGTTCAGGTGTTTGGGAGCATAAATAAGTTATATGACTGATTCTATGGTGAATTAACAGTAATATAATTAAGGAAGACAGAAGGGGAGGAATAAATTTGAGACCCAATCAGCCAGGGTAGGAAACCCTTCACTGATAGAGGAAAACCCTTCAGGTTATGATAGAGATAGTACCGTGTTATCTTCTAAAGCTGAAAGGATTTTGGTTTATTTACCAACACCAAAGCCCGGTACGACGATGTAATACCCCAAAGCCCAGGGTAGAAGAAACCCTGGGCTAATATAACAAAACCTTTCAGGTTATTATATCTACATTCACAAGGTTTTGGGTTAAGGCAGCGATAATTGCTGTGTGATCAAATCATTATAATCATGGCATTTACATCCTGCCCAAAAACAAACATTCGGAACTTCGATAGAATACCCCAAAGGGGTTATTTATATTAGCCCCGGGTTTCCTACCCGGGGCGGTTTTCTGGGGCGGATTCTCTACCTGGGGCGATCTGGCATCTTCTAAGGCAGGAAGATTTCTGGAATACCTGACCAATCTGTGGTTTCCCTTCCTCCCGCGATTACAACCCAAGGGTCCCCCCAAATGGATCCCTGGCCTCCGTAGCTACAGCGTAGGAGGCCCCTCCCTTAATCAGAAATTCTCATATCAGAGCGTAAATTTAGTATATTGTCACAGATATCTTTTTTATTCCAAACCGCTTACCTTGAGGAGTTACAACATGAGACAGCTCTTACTGTTTTTGCTCTGCTCACTTGTTTTATTTAGCATATCATGTAGAAATCCTCAAGATCCCATGGAACGTGCCTCGTTCAATTTATACCTGTATGATGAAGAAAGCCCGATTATTGCCGGTGAACCTTTTACGGTCATAATGGATCTGGAGGGTGGTAACTACATTGAGCGGTTCACTGTTGAATTTGGGGACTCAAGAGACCCTGAAACTATTGATACGCTTAGCACTGATGACTGGGATGAAAACCTACCGCTGACCCTCACCTACGATTCGGCCGATACCTATACACTCTTAATAACAGTTGAATTTCTACGCAATGTGCGAAGAGAGGCAGAGCTTGATTTGAAAGTTTATCCTGGTTACAGTATTATATACAACAGCTCCGACCACGATTCCGGCGATGTACCTCAAAATACCATGCGCTACAAAGCCGGCGAGAGTGCAACAGTCCTTGGTAATAGCGGCGGGCTCACAAGAGAGGGGTTTGAGTTTTTTGGATGGAGTACTGATAGCGACTCCTCCTCCGCGATAGTTAAAGCAGGAGACACGCTTATCATAGACGAGGAGGATATATACCTCTATGCCCGGTGGGCTAAGGTAAGCGTAACAGACAGTTTCACGGTAAGATTTGACCATAATTACGATTCGTTAGTCACCACACAGATTGTTGCTGATGGAGCGATTTTAGAAAAACCCTCCGAGCCTCAAAAAAGAAAGGGCTATACTTTTGAAGGGTGGTACAGTGATCAGAGTATGAATGAGGAGTGGAATTTTAAAGAAGAAGTAATAATCAGCGACACTACCCTTTTTGCCTACTGGAATGTTGTTACCTACGAAATCTCTTACACTCTTAACAACGGAAGCAACCACGACGATAATCCCAGGTTCTACACTATAGAATCTGAAGCTATATCACTAAAGAATGCATCAAGAGAGGGTTTTAGTTTTCTTGGGTGGTTTGTGGATTCGGTAAGGATATCACAGATAGAGAGTGGTTCAACGGGTGACCTGACATTAGAGGCAAAGTGGACAGAAGACCCGGTATTTTTTATTGCCTATCATGGAAACGGCAATACTGGCGGCAGCGCTCCCGACACAGCACTTTATGAAGAGGGGGCAGAGGTTACTATGGCCGGAGCAGGTAGCCTTACCCGCACGGGACATCAATTCGTGGGCTGGAATACCGATCCGGATGGAGAAGGCGACTCCTTTGATCCCAATGACACATTTGAGATGGGAGCTGATGACCTCATAGTACATGCGCAGTGGGAGCCAAAAGTGTACACCGTTTCGTTTGATAGCAATGGTGGTTCAGAAGTAGACTCACAGAGAGTTAATCATGGAGAGAATGCAGAAGAGCCAGATGTACCGCAGAGGGAAGGGTACCGTTTCAGTGGATGGTACAGAGACAGAAGCCTTACCGCTTTATTTGATTTTCAGGAAATCGCGATAGAACATGATCGTACAATCTATGCAAAGTGGACACCACTTCCCAATACCGTTAACTTTGATGCCAATGATGGCTCAGGGAGTATGGATCCTCAGACTATTGCCACCGACCAAACAGCACCTCTTGACTCAAACCAGTTTAGCCGTGCAGGGTACACCTTTAACGGTTGGAATACCGAACCTGATGGCAGTGGTGAATCTTATGAGGATGAAGCAGAGTTTACCATGGGAACAGAGGGGGTAATCCTCTATGCTCAATGGAATGCAAATAATAATACTTTAAGGTTCGATACCAATGGGGGAAGCGGCGTAATGGATCCGCAGATTATTGCCACTGACCAAACAGTACCGCTTGACTCCAACCGGTTTAACCGTACAGGTTATAGCTTTGATGGTTGGAATACCGAAACCGATGGCAGTGGTGTATCTTATGAGGATGAAGCAGAGTTTACCATGGGAGCAGAGGATGTAATCCTCTACGCCCAGTGGAATGTCAAGCAATACACGATCACTTTTAACAGTAAGGGTGGTACTGAGGTCGATTCTATGACTCAGGATTTTGGTACTGCAGTTAGCGCCCCTGATGACCCGGAACGTGCGGGTTATGCCTTTGAAGGTTGGGAGCCTGAGCTTCCTGAGACCATGCCTGCTGAGAATATTAAGCATACCGCCCAATGGAGTGCAAACGAAAACACCATAACGTTCAATGCTAATGGGGGAAGTGGCGTAATGGATCCGCAGATACTTGCCACCGACCAAACAACACCTCTTGACTCAAACCAGTTTAGCCGTACAGGTCACACTTTTGATGGTTGGAATACCGAAACCGATGGTAGCGGTGATGCTTATGAGGATGGAGCAGAGTTTATCATGGGAACAGAGGGGCTAACACTCTATGCTCAATGGCAGATAAACCAGTACACGATCACTTTTGACAGTAATGGTGGCACTGAAATCGATCCAATAACTCAGGACTTTGGCACGGATATAACCACACCGGAAGAGCCCACCCGTGAGGGGTATTTTTTTAAAGGGTGGGAACCTGAACTGCCTGATACTATGCCGGCAGAGAATAGAACACTAACTGCCCGATGGGGGCATCCGATGGTGCTTGTCTTTAACACAGAGCTATCGCCAGGAACAACTATAGCACTTCCCCTAAATGGTGATGTGAATGTTGTAGTTGATTGGGGTGATGGCAATAGAGATACAATTCGCAGTAGAGGCGATTATGATCACACATATAACGATGAAAATGAATACGAAGTGTCAATTATAGGTGAGCTGACCCACTATGGTCGGATAGGTTCAAGTAACGTGCCAAGTTATAGTAAATTGCGTAAGGTAACAAACTTTGGTGATCTTGGTATTACCTCTTTACATGGAGCATTCCGGGGCGCAGAAAACCTTGAGGAAGTACCGAATTTTTTGCCAGAGAGTGTTACTGATATGAGGTCCATGTTTGCGGAAGCCACCTCCTTTAACCAGGACATCGGGTCGTGGGATGTCTCCAGTGTTACCAATATGGCTTATATGTTTTCTGGTGCCTGGAGATTTAACCAGGACATCGGGTCGTGGGATGTCTCCAGTGTTACCAATATGGCTTATATGTTTTCTGGTGCCTGGAGATTTAACCAGGACATCGGGGCGTGGGATGTCTCCAGTGTAACCAATATGGCTTATATGTTTTATCGGCACTTATCATTTAACCAGGATATCGGCTCATGGGATGTCTCCAGTGTAACCAATATGGCTTATATGTTTTATGGTGCCTGGACATTTAACCAGAATATCGGCTCGTGGAATGTCTCCAGTGTTACCACAATGGAGGAAATGTTCAGTGGTGCCACCTCCTTTGACCAGAATATCGGGCGGTGGGATGTTTCCAATGTCAATAGTATGCTTGGCATGTTTAACAGAGCTGAATCCTTTAACCAAAATATAGCGTCGTGGGATGTGTCAAGGGTTACCAATGTGGCGTCTATGTTTGCAAGTGCCACTTCCTTTAACCAGGATATCGGGGAGTGGAATGTCTCCGGTGTAACAAATATGGCGGGAATGTTTTCTTATGCCTCTTCCTTTGACCAGGATATCAGTTTATGGGATGTTTCAAGTGTCACCGATATGGAAGAAATGTTTGCAGGAGCCACCTCCTTTAACCAGGATATCGGGTCGTGGAACGTGTCAAATGTTACCAATATGAGAATTGTGTTTTTTGGTGCCACCTCCTTTAACCAGGATATCGGATCGTGGGATGTTTCAAGTGTCACAGATATGTCTGGTATGTTTTACGGTGCCACCTCCTTTGACCAGAATACCGGAAATTGGGATGTGTCAAGTGTCACCATGATGGACTGGATGTTTGAAGGAGTTACCCTTTCTGTAGAAAACTATGATGCCCTGCTTAATGGGTGGGCAACTCAAGATCTTCAGAGTGGAGTGCGCTTTGGTGTTGGAAACAGCCAGTACTCTTCAGATGCAGCAGATGCACGAAATATACTTGAAAACGATTTTAATTGGGCTATTACAGATGGTGGTTTAGCGGAATAATAAACAAAGCTTTCCCTGGCCTCATACGCAGAAGCTATCGCTACGGAGGTCACATTCTTTCCTCAGCCTTATCGGTAAAATCAACGAATATCCCGCACTTTCAGCGCTTGGAATCTTTTTTGCGCCAGCACCCGGGGCTGCGCCAGAAGACTGGCTTACCCCGGGCTATCATATGCCGCGCTTTCAGCGCTTAAGAGGAGAGATCAAGACACCATCAGCCAGGGTAGGAAACCCATCGCTGATAGAGGAAAACCTTTCATGTTATTATAATGCCAGTGCCGATCAATTTACGCCTGAAAATGTCGCTATAATACCCCAAAGGGGTTTACTATATTAGCCCCAGGTTTCTCTACTTGGGGCTATCTGGTATCTTCTAAGGCAGTAAGGATTTTGGGATGCCTGGACTAATCTGTGAATTTCCATATCTTTATCGTATATTAGAACAGTCACGCCTCTCGACTACGCTTGAGGAACTGCTTAAGGGCATTGTCAATAATACCCAGCTGAGGTGTAGATACATTCCTTCATTCCAAATTCCAAATTCCTCCCGCGATCATAGCCCAAGGGTCCCCCCAAACGGGTCCTTCCACGCTTTCATCATTGACGCCCGGGGGTGACCCAGTCTATCGCCTTTAGCCCCAAAAAATCTTTCCTTTTATCTATAATTAGTAATTTTGGTATCGCCTTTACCCCCATCAAATTCTCAGATAGTTGCACTCAATTTAAACACGGAAGGAAAAATTGTGGTGAGTGAAAATATGGCTGGTTATATGGGGGAACCTCAGTTATGGGAAAATGTAGTTGTGTGGCAAAACTACAATGATAGAAACATGTGGAAAGCTGAAGTTGAAAATGATCAGAGCAGTATCTCTATCAACCGCAATAGAAACATACCAGCCGCTCAGAGATCAATTTCAAATAACACTGTCTATGATTTGTCTGGCAGGAAGATAGATAAAAGAAGTGCTTCGGGTGTGTTTCTTAAAACCGGACAGAGTAAAAGTATAAAAATAAGAGCAGTAAAATAGCACCTATTTATGATCATTCATTGATTGCCAAGGTGCTTTAGAGGGCTACCTTTTGCCCTGCTTGTGCAAACATCATCCTACATTTATCAAAACTGCTGCTTTCTTTGCCTATGCAAAACTGTATATACATTCCTTGTGCAGATAAAATCAAGACCATTTTTGAATCTGCAAAATGTATGAGTAAAATTCGAATCAAGCATTGATATATCGTGCAAAATCTGGTACTCTGCTTTTTCTCAACAATCCATTGAACTTCTCACAATCGCAGATTTTTACACTCTAAACTCTCGTTTTCTTACCATTACATTCTTATCTTTCGGCTATATTTATATACTGACTGTTTTAAGGTATTGAACATTTTGGACCGATTTGGAAGATGTTTTATGTTTTTTTTAGAAACTTGAGTGTGAATGTAGTAGTTTAATTTAAAAAGTAATGTACTTAGAATGGGAGTATGGTATGTACTCAAATGCCGGGGCAAAAATGGTGAAAAGGTTAACAATTGTTCTGTTACTGCTACATTTTAATGTCTTTTCTGGAAATGAAATATGCGAGCTTGTGTTTGAGAGTTGTCCTGAAAATTTTCATGGTGATACAATCGATGTTCCTGCCAGTGTTGTGGCACTTTCTGCCGGTATACAGGCATGTGATATTTTGCAGGTAGAAGAAGGAATGATCAGAGATACAACTCCACCGGCTATCATGTTTATTATTGACCACTCAGGTTCGATGATGTATCACTACAGTCAGTTACCCGATTACCCCATGGATCCAATGGGTACCAGGTACACTGTGACCCGGGATTTAATTGATACTCTTCACAGAACAATTCCTGATGCTGAGGTGGGGATTGCGATATTTGGTGAACATCTCTTTTTAGATTCCGATAACCATCCTCATGTACAGCAAATGGGAACCAGAAGTTTTCCTACCGCCTCATATATGCCCTTAATGAGATTAGATCAAACCTACGGTAGCGACACTACTGCTATGCTTGGGTATGAGATACTGATGGATCTTATTGAGGTGGAAATGAAGGATACTGCTCATGATGGGTTTTCATATCAGTTTGCCGATTTAATTTATCAACCGGAATTTGATATGCCCAAATCTACCAATATAAACAGTGGTTTTGATGCTGCCAAGGATGCCTTCAGGAATACCGATATACCAACAGATAATCAGTTTGTAATATTTCTTTCAGATGGAGAGGCTAACCGTCCCAGATGGGGAAATGAGTGGGAGCATGTGGAGGGAGTAGATGTTCCTACCACCTTTACCGTATTTTTCACTAATGATGAACAACCGCCAAACTCACTAATAGAAATGACAGAAAATATTAGAAACAGTGAATACACAGCAAATAATTTCTACAGCGACATATGGGCTATACAAACTGAGTATAATGTTTTAATGGATCTGTTGAAAGATCAGGTAATGCGGCCCTTTCTTAGTGTAGAATCCGGTTTCCCCTATGATTTCGTTTATAATGACAGGCCCTACGTAAGGCGTACTGATGACGGGGAGTTTTTCTGGGAAGAGCGGTATCCACTGCACCCCCAAAAAACCACGTTAAATTTAGAGATAAGTTATGAAATAGAAAACCCTGAAACCGGGGAAATTAATGATACTACTTACATATCCACTATATACTTGAATCGTATGGAAGATATCGGTATGCCCGATGGTTTCAGTATCACTTGCTGGGATCGACCTCAGTTAAGTGTCAGATATGAAGGCTCAAGAATAAATATGGTAAGAGAGTACATGGATACACTTGAACTTTTTTTCGACCCAGGAACAGAAAAACACTCACAAGTTCAGGTTCAGGTGAAAACAATTGAAACTGAGAGTGATCTGGAAGTGTTTGACCTTGTAGAGCAGGAGGATGGAACATGGCTGGTCAGATTCAGACGTTTGGTAAGTGAGAATCCTGTGGTGGATGATGGAGTTCTGCAGCACAAATTGTCCGACAGCATTATTGTTGAGTATCGTAACCCTGATATCCCTCTTGACACCATTCGTCTGGCGCTTCCCTTTGAACTCAGCCGCATAATCGAAATCAACAGAGCCGTTTACTATGATAACAGTGCAGATGGGTTTATCGATAGTATTTTTATATCCACCAGTCACTCTTTAACAGATGAAGAGGCTGATCATTTTGCCTCTCAATTCATACTCCCGGCTTATCGGGGATTTAAAGTAGATTCTGTCTCTTCTGTAGGGGGTGGAGTAGCGCTTCATGTGAGGGAAGAGGGCGGTACAATGCCACGGACAGGTATCACTGAAGCTGATCAGGTTGTTGTAATAGGTGGGTGGATGCCAAATGGGGGGCTTATCGAATCATCTGTTATAAAAGTGGAAGACATGGTAGCACCTGTCATTTTAAGTGCTCAGTTTATTTCCGATGGCTCTATCACAGATACTTTAATTGTCACCTTTTCTGAACAGGTCCAAAACATTTCTGATAATGAACCCTTTCTGTTGAGTACTTCTGAAAATCAACAATACTACTTAGTGCTTGATTCTGCAGCAACTACCGACAACATCGTTTTCAGATTTCCTGTAACTAACATTAGAAATGTTACATTTGTGAATAACAACGACTCTATATGGATCAATTTTATTTCCGATATCAGGGATGAAGCTTCAAATTATCAGCGTAACCCCTTAAACAGAAGAGTTTTGCTGAATGTGAAAATAAAACCATATAATCTGGTTGCCCGGGTGATCAACAATCCCTACGAGCCTTCGCGATCACAAATACCTCAATTTATCAGAGCACTCGATCCAACACTTTCTCTGTACGGGCAGGTGGTGATTATCGAGCCTGAGGAGACACTTAGAAGAAATGTTACCCTCAAAGGCAAAGCTTTCATTTATGATGTGGTTAAAAACCCAGTACTAACCGATATCGAACTGTTAGCCGATGAGAGTCAAAACAGGTTGTATCTGGTGTGGGATGGAAGAAACAGTAACGGTCGCAAAGTTGGTAGTGGTACATACCAGGCTGTTTTTCAAATCAACGATAATCAGGGATTGAATGAAAGGAAAACCGTGCGGATCGGAGTGAGGCAATAAGTTATGTAAGCTGCATACGGCAATTTATGCTGTTTACATAACTTATTTTTGGGAGACAAAAACTGCTTTAATTCCATGTAGATTATTCACCCCATTATAATTCATGTATCTAACTGAAACAATATCAATGAGATAAGCTTTTTGTAGATGCTTTTAAGCTGATGGTGGGGTGTACACACCTCAGATTTTAGTTCAAAAAAGAGGGTGTATGTATGTAAGTTGTTGATATGAAATAAAATAAAAATTTGGACAGGAATTTGCTTGTTAAATAAACACCATTTACTATGCAAAATTTTACCTAAAGAGAAAAGTTGAGCACAAAACTAACCACAGACTTGTTAAGGTTCATAAAAATAGTGATACTTTTTTCAACGAAAAGAGTGCACATAACATAGTTAAACATAGAATACTGTTCTGTTTTTTTATAATTTATCTGAATATAGTAGATATATTTACGGGTAAGTAAGAGAAAACAATTTTTGTGTGGTCATTTGAGACAACACCTTGTGGTAAAAACACCTATTTTAGCCTGTTTGGGAGCTTTATGCCGGGAGTAGGTGGTGTTGATATTTAAAAGGCTTTAATTGCATAGTTAATATAGTATAGAGTCTGCAACCGACAGAAGTGTACGTGCAAGGTTGAAAGGGTAAAGATGATTAAAGCTGCATTACTAGCTCTGTTTTGTCTGAGTTTAAACGTTTTATCCGGAAACGAACTCTGCGAAATTGTTTTTGAGGGGTGTCCTGAGGATTTCCATGGTGATACCGTTGATGTTCCAACCAGTGTTGTAGCGCTTTCGGCAGGAATACGGGCATGTGACCTACTCGAGGTGGAGGAGGGGATGGTAAGAGATACCAACCCACCAGCCATCATGTTTGTAATAGATCACTCCGGCTCAATGATGTATCATTACTGGCAGTATCCCGATTATCCTATGGATCCAATGGGAACCAGGTACACCGTTACCCGGGATCTTATTGATACACTACACAGAACCATACCTGATGCAGAGGTGGGTATAGCCATATTTGGTGAACACCTCTACTTAGACTCCGACAATCATCCCTTTGTACAGCAAATGGGGTCCCCGGAGTTTCCTACCGCTTCCTATATGCCTCTTTTAAGACTGAATGAATCGTATGGTGCTGGCCCACATGCCAGGCTGGGATACGAAATTTTAATGGAACTGCTTGAAACAGAGGTAAAGGATACCAGTTATATACAAGGTGAAATTATTTATAATGACGATGGTGAAGCAGTAGATACTATTCTTCATTACTATGAACACGAATTTGTGGATTTGGTCTATCAACCCGAATTTACTATGCCCAAATCTACTAATATTAACAGCGGCTTTGATGCTGCTAAAGAGGCATTTGGAAATACCGATATTCCACTTGATGACCGTTTTGTAATATTTTTATCTGATGGCGAAGCCAACCGGCCCAGGGGAAGTGAATGGGAACACGTGCAGGGAGTAGATGTCCCGACCACATTTACCGTCTTTTTTACTAAAGATGAACAGGCTCCCCCTTCTCTCATAGAAATGACAGAAAATATTAGAAACAGCGGGTATACAAGAAAAAATGTTCTTAGCGATATCTGGGCTGTACAGACTGAATATGATCTGCTAATGAATCTGTTAAAAGATCAGATCATGCGCCCCTTTCTAAATGTAGTATCCGGTATACCACAAAATTTAATTCTTAATGACAGCCCCTATTTAAGTCGTACTGAGTACGGTGAGTTTCTTTTTGCCAGTCGTTACCCGCTGGAGCCATCAAAGACCAGGCTGAACTTGGAAATTAGTTATAAACTGGAGCATTTTAAAACCGGGGAGACAAAAGATACAACCTATATTTCTACTATTTACCTAAACCGTACAGATGATGCTGAAATGCCTAATGGTTTCAGTATTAATTGTTGGGACCGGTCCCATATGAGTGTACGGTACCAGGGCTCAAGGGTCAATGTGGTGCGAGAGTATATGGATACCCTTGAAGTGGTATTTGATCCCGGAACACAGGAACCCTCTCAGGTAGAGGTTACGGTGAGCAATTTTAAAGAACAGGTTGATCTTGAAGTCTTTGACCTTAAAGAACAGGATGATGGTACATGGTTGGTTAGATTCAGACGTGAAATTAGTGAGACTGTTCCTGATGATGGGATTCTTCAGCATAGATTCTCTGACAGTCTGTTTGTTGTTTACCGTAACCCGGATCTTCCACTGGACACCATTCGGCTATCGCTTCCTTTCGATCTGAGTCGTCAGATTGAAATCGACAGAGCCGCGTACTATGACAACAGTGCCGACGGATTCATCGACAGCATTTTCGTTTCAGTTAACCATTCTTTAACAGATCAGGAAGCAGATTCTGTTGCATCCAAACTACTGTTACCCTCGTTTCGTAACTTTGAATTGGACTCAGTTTCTTCGGTAGGGGGTGGGATAGCTCTTCATGTGAGGGAAATGCGGGGTGAAAAACCAAAAACAAGTGTAAGGGACGCTGATCAGATAGTGGTGACAGGTGGTGTAATCCCCAATGGTGGGTTGATACAATCTGCTGTTATTGATGTGGAAGATATGATAGCCCCGGTGATCTTAAATGCGCGATTTTTAACAGATGGTACCATAACGGATACGCTGGTAATTTCCTTTTCAGAGCAGATACATACTCCCTCAGATAATCAGCCCTTTAGACTGAGCACCTCTCAGGGTGAGCAGTACCATTTACTGCTCGATCCTGCTAATACCGAAGATAATGTTGTTTTCAGGTTCCCCGTAACTGATATTGTAAATGTGTTGGATGTAAGCAGTAATGATTCTATATGGATCGATTTCTCTTCAGATGTTATAGATATAGAGGGAAATTATCAGCGCAACCCTTTAAACAGAAGAGTTTTAATGCAGGTAAAAAGTAAGCCGTACGCTGTTGTTGTCAGAGTGATAAACAATCCATTCCAACCCTCTAAATCTAAAGTACCTCAATTTATTAGAGCTCTTGATCCAGAGCTTCCTGCGTATGGTCAGGTTGTGGTTATTGAACCGGAAGAGCCTCTTAGAAGACAAGTTACACTTGGGGGTAAAGCAAGTATTTATGATGTGGTAAAAAACCCTGTAGTATCTGATGTAAGGCTTATACCTGATAATGATAATACACGACTGTATCTGGTTTGGGATGGAAGAAACAGTAATGGTCGGGTAGTTGGTACCGGAACGTATCAGGCTGTGTTACAAATCAGTGATGATAGAGAATTGGATGAAAGGAAAAATGTGAGGATCGGAGTCAGACGATGAACCAAATACGAACACAGGTAGTAACTATTTGTGTGTTGTTGGGTATATGTGCTGTTTTTGTTGTTAATGCTGATAAACTCTGTGAGGCAAGAGTGGATTGTCCATTATACTGGGACAGAGACACTGTTCGTGTTGCAGAGGATGTTGTAGTCCTTTCAGCACAGTTTGATCACTGTTCACCCGATTCGATACATGAAGGCGGTGGCTTTATACCCGGACAAACTGACACCGTTTCGGTGTTTTTTGTTATAGATCAGTCGGGAAGTATGGCTATTATGGATTCAACCAATGAACGTTACCGGCTTACAAGAGCGCTTATAGATACAATCTATGAGCGCTCTCCTGCTTCAGAAGTAGGGGTTGCAGTGTTTGCGAATCAGCTTCTGCACAGTCATGAGGATGATCCCTTTTATGTGCAGCTTAATCAAAAAGGCGATTGGCATGATTCCTATGTTCCGCTGACCCGGTTAAATGACTCTGTTGGGGAAATAACGGGTCGCGAAAAGGTAAAATCATCAATCGAACTCTCGGATACAGAACGGGATATCAGAGGGCTTTTTAAGCTGGTAAATGGTAATTATGACAATACCGGCAGATCTACTTACTTGGGAGAAGTCTTCAGTGGCTCCACTGATATCACGTTGGGCTTTGAAGCAGCTCGTGAGGCCTTTAAAACTGCTGCAAACCCACCCGATAGACAGTTTATAATATTTCTCTCTGATGGTGAAGCACAAAATGTAGACGACGAGAGGGAAGAATATATTTTTGACTATATCGCCGGAGATGGATTGCCTACTACATTTACCGCTTTCTTTGTTAATGTACGTCAACCCATACCTGAATCGCTTCAGGATATGACTGAAAACATACGGCAAAACGATTACTCCTCTTCAAATCCCAGAAGCAGTATTTGGCTTCAGTCAAGCAATCAGGAGGGGTTGATAGACAATTTTCTCACAGAACTGTCTCCCTGGATTGAACCGGATATGGGCTATTACAGAAGCACACCAGTAGCAATGACCATAAACGGGGTTGACGCACTCTCGTTTGATGACAATGATGCCCATTTTTCCCAACCATTTTTCCCTTTGCAGGGCAAGTATACTCAAATGGATATTAGTTATACCTACGAGTTTGAGACTACTTCACCTCCATTCCAAAGAACGCGGGAATTCTCTGTTGTAGTAAAACAGAGTGAAAATCCCGATGTGGAGACTGTTACCTGCTGGTCCAGGGACAGCATTGGGGTATATCACAGGGGTAATAAAATCTACACCGTTGAAGAAGCGATGAAAAACCTTGAAGTACGATACTACCCTTTGTGGGAGGAAAAGGATAGTGTTGACTTATTGGTTAAAAATTCTTCCAGCACCGATTCACTTACCTTAAATCTTTTTAACAGAGGAAGCTACTGGTCTGGTGAATTCGCCAGGGAATATGGTCCTCCTAAAGACGACAATATTCTCCAAACAGAATCAGGAGACAGTCTGATTATTATTTATCGCAACCCTGTTCTACCTCTTGATACAATACGAACGGCTCTTCCCATTGTACCTCAACGGGATTTGGAAGTTAAGGAGGCCTATTATCTGGATACAAAAGGAGATGGTCATCCTGATGTCATTAAGATAATTCAGAGTACAGAACGTCTAAATGCTCAGGAGTGCTCTTTAATTGTAGAATCTCTGTCCCTTAGAACAGATAGAAACATAACAATAGAATCGGTAACCAGTGATCCTGATGGTTTTCTTGTGAATATAACAAGCAATGATTCAGTGCCTTTTACCGGATTGTATCCAGGGGAAAGATTATTTGTAAGCAGAACAGAAATGCCTTCAGGCGGTTTCTTTCCGCATACAGAAGTTGCTATTGCTGACAGTATGGCTCCTGTAATTGTTGAAGCGATATATTATGATGTCGAAGGCGCAACTGATACTCTTGTAGTTACCTTTTCTGAGCATATAGAAGATATTGATACAGAACAGCCATTTGTTTTTGAACAAAACGCTCAGCAATATATTCAGCATGTTAAGCAGAGGGAAAGAGAAGGGAAAACTGTTACTTTTACTGTGCTTTCTTCTGTCGCAGCATTATCTCCTCAGGCAGGAGATTCGGTGAGAATAAATACCGAGAGTCCTGTAAGCGATACAATTGAAAACCTTCAGCGTAATCCAATGAACAGAAACGTAATGCTTGATTACAGGATCTATCACAGTGCAGTGAATGCGTATTACTATGACCAAAGCAGAGATGGATTTATTGATCTGATAAGTATTACGACCGATAGGAAACTTGATAGCCTTACGCTTCAGGATTTCATATCCTCCATTACGCTCCCGGCTCACCGCGAATTTAGCTTTTCAGATGAAGATGTGGTTTTAACAGATTCAGGTTTTACAATAAAAGTAAAACAGGGTGATGTGGAACCACAAACAGGGGTAGATTCAAAAGATGTACTCTCTGTAGCAGAACTGAGAACAGAACGTGGTGTAATAATAAGTGAAGCAAATATAAGCATAAAAGATCGAATGGCGCCTATTATAACAGACGCTCTTTTTATCCCTTCCGATGATGACGATGAACTTAAAGACACCCTGGTTTTACAATTTTCTGAAGAAGTAGAGACCTCTTTTTCTCTTTCTCCATTCACATTCTTTGACAGTGAAGGTGAACAATACACCATGGATTTGAAATTTGAGTATAAAAATTCAGAAGGGGGATATGTTTTCAGTGTTATTGAGATAATTGGTACGCCGTTTCCAGCGTTGTCTGATTCCATAACTATCGACCCGTCATCAAATATTACCGATAGAGCGCAAAATGTGCAGGACTCTTCAAGCAGAATATCTCCTTTAACTGTACAGCCTCATCCTCAGGACTTTAGATTACTTGTTTACCCTAATCCTTTCTTTCCAGGGAAATCCGATATCCCTGAATCTGTACGACAGAATTATGGATTAAATAACAGAAATGGTATTGTCGCGATTGTTGAACCACTATCCAGAGCATCCATTGTAAGTGGCATAAAAGCGCAATTTACTGTGTATGATGCGCTTGGAAATGTAGTTGATAAAGGAGAGGGGACGGTCGGCACCGAAAACAGAGTTTATCATATATGGAATGCCAGAAGAAACAACAGACAGAGCGTAGGTACAGGTACTTATTTGATAATAGTTGAAATAACTGATCTTTTTGAACAAAGCTCGGTAAAATCAGCAAAAGTCGGTGTGATCAATAATTGAGAACTAAGAAACTGCAGAAGGTGATATGAAAAAAGCAATAGTAAATAAACTGATCTGGTTTTTACCATTTGCGCTAATTTTTACCGTTATGGAAGTCAGGGCCGACGGTTTACCAGGAGAGTATCTGGTTACTGAACGATGGAGAGCTTTTTTCTCTGATATATCACCCGTGAACAATCCTTCAATCATTCAGGAACAGTCTCACCCGTCTTTAAGGGGGGTTGTGACCCTTTCGGGACAAGATATCGCGACTCTTTATGAAATCGGACTGACATTACCATTAGGATTATATCATACTCTTGGATTAACAGTAGTAGGAGAAAATGGTAAACCGGTTGAGAATTGGATCGAGAATGACATGGGAATCATTTTAGAAGGAGAATCAAGCAGCCATTCTAATTCTCATTTTATGTTATCCTATGCCACACATCTATGGAGAGGATTGCTATTTGGTGCTAATGCTAATTTCACTTATAAATCAAATTTTGGACTCGATCCCGATTTTAACCTTGGTCTTGATGTAGGACTTTCGTATCGACTCTTTTTACACCAGCTGTTTGGGGCTCATACTGTTGGGTTAACTTACAAAAATATTCCTTTGCCTGAAATGGGAAATCTTAATAGAATTACACTCTCTCCTATGTTGAGGGTAAACTATTCTATGTCTTTTCTTCGTCGAGCGCTGGAATTTGATGTGGCATTAAATGTCAAAGACTTTCATGCAAACCCTGACGATTTTCTTGGCAGCAGACAGGCAGAATGGGATCTCGTTGCCGGTTGGAGAGTATGGCCGCTTAAATATATAGGACTGAAAGGATTTCTTGAATTTACCGGAGGAAGGGCTCTGGATACATGGGGTGTTGCTGCGGCTTTTAATATACCTCACCTAAACAGGGGAAGAGATTTTGAATTTACCTATCAGTACCATGATGAAAATAACATAAATCTCAGTGGTACTCAATCGGCCTATCTTAAGTACGATTTTGGTCTGCATAGAGAAGAGCTGTACGCAAGACGCCAGGTTCGTTTACTTACTATGTCTCCAAATGAATTATATAACCGGGCAATGCACCTTTATAACAGAGGAAATCATTGGGATGCCTTTTTAATATTTGCCCGAATAAAAACTGAACACCCGGAATTTCATCTTAATGACCTGGTTACCTACCATGCCGGATCATCTCTTGAAAAACTTGATATGCAGGATGAAGCTATTAAAATGTACGAAAAAACGAGAAGTAATTATTCTCAAAGCACCATTGTTCCAAATGCTAATCTTGGTTTAATGAGAATTCATTATCGTCAGAACAACAGCAGTGCATTAAGAAATTATTATGTAGAATTGAATCAACCGAATGTTTCTGATTCATTGCGAGCTCATGGATCCTATCTTATGGGTCAGAATTTTCTCTCTATGGATGATCCGCAGAGAGCTGTGAGAGAATTTAAACTTATCTCTCCTGAACACCCTGACTATATTTTTGCATCGCACAGTAAAGCTATAGCACTTCTTTTGACAGGTGCTCCTGACAGTGTTATTATCCAAAGCCTTGAAAACAGTATTAATTCACCGACTCCAACTGAAATAGAGCGGGAAATAGCAAACAGATCGTGTCTGTTTGCCGGATACCTGTTTTATGAAAATGAGGAGTATTCAAAAGCTGTTACTGCATTGAGGATGGTGCCTGATAATAGCAAGTACTATGAAGAAGCGCTGCTGGGACTGGGGTGGACTGCTCTAAAAGCACAACAATGGCGGGATTGCATAAGAACCGGGCAAAGCTTAGCATCTCAAACAGAAGATCCGGTGATCAAAAGTGAAGCCGGTTTAATTAAAGGGTATGGGTATTTGATGAAGCAGCAGTATTCAAATGCCGTTGAAGTTTTTGAGAGGGCCTATGATAAATTGGCTGCTTATACACTTGCCAGTGCTGATTCGGTGGAAAAAATAACTCAACAATACAAACAGAACAGATCAGATCATTTAAAACTTGCTGATCAGTTTGTAAGTATTGCTCAAAGAGGTGCTAACGTTGACAGAGATTATACTGAACAGCTTAGAACCACACATGATGAACTTAGGGAAGAGTTCACTCAGTTTTACAGATTTACATTTCATGACAATAGAGCCAACTTCTTTTTTAGAAGTTATGGCTCAATATTTGATGAATTACGGTTCGCTCTTGCTCAGGCAAAAAGACTCAGTGGATCGGGGGCAGAAACAAGAGACATGAGAAGAAGAAGGAATGAGCAGGATCAAATTGAAGAGGAACTTGAAATGTTAAGACGAAAAATGGAAGAATTGGAAGAATTCAATGACTAAACAGGGAGGCAGTATGGTTACACTCATTTGTGCAGTGCTTTTTCTGGCTGTATCAACCATTCAAGCACAAATCAGTATTAGTGGTACGGTAACTAATACCGATGGTGAGCCGATTGCAGGAGCATCTGTTTCTGTACCGGAATTGGAATCATTTGTATACACCAACGATGAAGGTGAATACGAGATAACTATAAGCCCCTTGAGTGTTCAAAGATCAAACCCTATAAAGGGGCAAAATGTACGACTTCAAAACGGCAGAGTTATGCTTTCAATGGATAAATCTGCATCTGTAAGGGTTGAAGTGTTTTCCCTGAACGGTAGGCTGGAACGCCTTTTGGTAGATAGTGACTTAGCTGCCGGCGATCATAGTTTCCCTGTGGATCCTTTTAGTGCTTCTACTATTCGCCTTGTAAGGGCAACTGTAGGACAATCAGTGTATACCGCAAGAGTTAATAGCCTTCAGCAAACAGCCCAACTTAAACCGATTGGTATAACAGATGCACCCAACAGAAGTGCTGCAATAAGTGGTAACGTGATGAGGGTCTCAAGAGCAGGGTATAGGAGCGAACACGTTGAGCTCTCAGACGATGCGTCTCAAATAGTGGATGTCGCACTGGAAAGACTTCCTCAGGGAGATGAAAGCCTTGGTACATCACCAGTTGAAGATGGTTCGGGAGAGAGGATAGAGAGATACGGTGTTGAGCAGATCTACTGGGGTGAACTGAACGGAGAACTTGTTCCTTTGGTTAAAATTGTCACTGCTGTAACCGAACAGGCAGTCGATATAAATGTCATCTTCAATCCCCATTTTACTGATAACACCTACGGTACAGGTTCTGTTGGCTGGGGAAGAAACAGACCTTTTCACAATGTTGTCACTAGTAATCATGTGAGGCTTGCTGCCACAAACAACGATGGCGATACTGCTTTTTATGGTGAACTTGACCAAATTCATAAAAAAGGAGTAAACAACGAATCGGGATATGCTGCACTTGGCCCCTTTGGTGGTGATGGTGATCTTATTATTGGTGACCCTGACCATATCCTTTCCTATGGAACATCGACCTGTGATAACATAAACTATCATGGTTATCATTTGTTTGAAAATTCTCCCCAAACAGATGAATCCTTCACCCCTAACCCCGATTATCCAAACTGGGAATACCTTGTTGTATATCGCCTATCCTTAGACCCTGAAGCATTCGGGGAATCAGGGTTTAGAGATGTGCAAATGACCCACGTTCACTCTTCGCCAGCAAAGGGTGATGATACCATTGGGATCGAGGAGAGGGATGACTTGGAGTATGTGCCGGGAAGTGATGATGATCCGTTTAGATATCTTCTTCCTGTAAATCCTCACGTTCCATCAGATGACGATGATGACTCGTCTGATGATGGAGATGATTCAGGTGACCCGTCTGATGGCGACGACGATGAGGATGATGATGACAAAGACGATGACCCAATCGATTTTGATCCGGTGCATTAATAAGAATACTATTTCATGAGAAAGAGGTTGTTGCCCCTGAGGCATAACCTCTTAACGGATAAATTTGCCAGTAAATAGCAAGGTGTCAAAGATACAAAATTTCTTAGAGCAACCAAAAAAAAGTAATCTTACCTTATAGGTATTATAGAACGCTCAATTAACCTAAAACCAAGTGAGGGTGTATGAAATTAGCTTCAATCTTAATAATGTCTCTTTTGTCTATGGCGATTCTTAGTGGCTGTTCCTCGGATGATAATCCAATGACAAACAGTGAACGAGACAGAAACGATTATCTAAGTTATGTTAATGAATTTATTTTTAACATGGAGGAAGAAAACAACCAAACACTGTCTTCAGATGAAATTCAGGCATCAGTTGTTTCCTATGTAATTGAGTATAAAGGTGAAAAATGGATTAAATTCGAAGATGCTGATGAGGGGCTTGGGGAAGATAGAAAGGTTCAGACCGATTTCTTTCGAATAAAGGTATCCGGAGAGCTTACTGCAATTACTACAACTACCAAGGCAGCGACCAATTTCGACAGCTATGTTCTTACAGAAGAAAATCCTGCTTATCAAGACGAATTGGGATTCAAGGCAAATCTGATTCAAATGCCAACTCAGGAAGATCCTTACCTCGTAATTGCTCTTACCAGTGTTAGTGCACGACATGCACTCAGTCATGTCGTTTTTGAATGGTCAGATGATGCCGAAGTTGTTGAAAAACCAGGTACAGATGAGGTAATCCGTAGGGACGAGGAAACCGATTCAGATTCTGGCAATAATCCTCAAGATCCATCAGATAAACAGGATTCAGAAGACTCTTCTGATGGTGGTGATAATTTAGATGACCCTACCGATGGCGATGAAGATTCCGATGATCCGTCAGATTCCGATGATCCGTCAGATTCCGATGAAGATCTGCCAATTGATTTTGACCCTGTGCATTAATAGCTAAAATAGTTACTTTATCATAAAAAGAGGTGACTACCCATCAGGTATAGCCTCTTTTTTTTTGTGTGCTATACATGGCACCTTCCAATACACGGGGAATATACTATTCAAGTTTTGACGGCTGCATCTGTGCATAGTTGTGAACGATGAGCCCGGAGCATTGAACAGAAAAGAGCATTAAAGCGTGAGAAAATTGTAGTATAAAACTCATCACTATACTAGCGAGCATAGTGCTAAAACAAACTTGTACAGGAATATTTTTACTATAGTCAGTGCAGTTGAAATAATCTTTTTAAACCACTACTTATCACTTACACTTATTTTTTCCACCAACACTTCAAGCCCCCTAAACCAGGTCTAAGAGGCGTAATGAGTCTGAGGGTTAAACCTCAGACCCGAATACTGCTAATGTAAAAATGATCGGTTTGTTTAGAACCCCTGCAATCCACAGCACCTGGTACAAACTGGCATGAGCCCTTTTTTCATCTGAATACGAAACGTCTTAAAAGCTTCGCTGTTCCAAACGTCGTAAAAGGGCTGGTTGTTGATATTACCGACAGTGTAGTCCTGGTAATCACGGCAAGGGGTCATTCTGCCATCAGGGGAAATTTCACATGCATAGTAGATACTTTCACATCTTGGGTATCCACAGTGCCAGGAGTGATCGGAATAGTACCGTCTTATCTGTGCTTCACTTTCGATATCCGGAAAGAACTGGGGATAACACACTCTTCCTTTGGACATTTTGTGGATCTCTTCAATCTGTTTTGCTGTTTGGGCCGGGTCTACATCATTGAAACAGGACTTTAGATATCCACGATGATTTTGTGGCGGGTATCCAAAGCGCTCTTCAAAAACCTTCTCATGTAGTTTTGCACGTTCTTCGGTAATAAACCATCCATAGTAATAGGGGTGAAGTTGTGCCTTATCCAAAACGAGACGGTGTATATCGGCCAAATGAGAATAGTTGTGATTGGAGATTACTGTAATCGGAACAATCATAGGGAATACAAGATTTTTTTTCCTTTTGATCTCATCAGCCTTCTCCATCACAGCAATAGTTTTTTCAAAATTGTTGGAAACTTTTCCATTTGCTGGTGATCGCATCACATTTTGGGATTGAGAGTCCCAGCCATCAAGACTCAAAAACAGAACCGAAAGTGAGCCGGTGTCAATCAAATCCTCGAGTATTCTATCAAGATCCTGTGCATTGGTGACAAGAGAACCCTTGAGATTATACTTTGCAAGCTCCTGGAAAAAGGGGAGAAGAGGTTTCCACATGGTTGGTTCTCCACCCCAAATATAATAGAATGGATTGTCTCTGCGAGTTTCAAACACAATGCGTTTTACTACATCGAAATCGAGTTGGTTTAACTTCTCACCCCTGTTGAGTTTTAATCTCAGATGACCATTTTCTCCCCATTGACCACAGGATGAACACCTGAGGTTACAGATTTCATTCACTCTCAGGGATATTTGACCAATGGGCAGATCAAAATTAGGATCACGCGACGGCAGATACTTTCGTAACTGTCGGGGAAGCATGCTCCAGGTCCTTATATCTTGAAAGAGAGCTGGTAGAATATGAGATAAAACAAACTTTGAGGGTAGCAGAGCTTTTCCCTGAAACTTTGCCATAAGCATCATTCTCCTGTTTTTTGTTTTTTTTAATATACTCTATTCTGCTTGAATGTGGGAGGGGATAGAACCAAAAAAGGTAAAAAAGATATTAGAGGTACTTTTCCAGCTCTATATTGGTTTCTTCCCAGTTTTTTAAAAGCGTTTCCAGCTCTTTGTTGGCACTTTTAAGCTCGTTGGTTTTTGAGTCTAGAAATTCAAAGTTAGTAGAGTTTTCAGGGTTGTTTAGGTGAAATTCAACACTCTCCACAATCTTTTCCTGGTTCTCTATCTCTCTTTCCAGTTTTTCTATTCTTCGGGTAAGCTTTTTTTTGATTTCACGCTCTTTTATTCTGTTTTCTTTTTCTGTGGACTTTGATTTGGCGCTGTATCGTTGTGGTGGCTCACTACCTGGTGTGTCCAAAGATAGACTTTCTACATAGTACCTGTAATCCTGGAGTGTTCCGGGGAAATCCCGAATCATATTGGGACGTACCTCAATTATTCTGTTTGCTACTTTGGAGATAAAGAATTCATCATGGGATACAAACAGAATGGTACCTTCAAATTGTGACATTGAGCGCGCAAGCATTTCAATTGAGCTTACATCCAAATGGTTGGTAGGCTCGTCCAGCAGAAGTGTATTGCCGGGGCTGGCAAGTATTTTTGCAAGCACTAAGCGGGATTTTTCTCCACCAGAGAGCACATTCGTTTTTTTATCTACCGAATCACCACTAAAAAGAAACGCTCCAAGTATATTTCTGATATAACTCTTCTCCGTACATACTGTGTCTTGTGCAACCGTTTCAAGCAGTGTCATCTCAGGGTTAAGCTGGTCAAGCTGGTGCTGGCCGTAATATCTGATATCTGTGTTGTGACCTAATTCAAACCTTCCCTCTGCCGTTTCCAATGCGCCTGCAAGTACTTTGAGAAGAGTTGATTTTCCGGCTCCATTGGGGCCGATAATGGCGACTTTTTCACCTCTTAACACCTCAAGATTTAAGTTTTTAATCACCATAGTGGATGAATATCCGGCAGAAACATTTTTAAGTTTCAGAGGGACTGAACCGGACTGTTTTATAATCGAGAAGGAGAAATTGATTTCCTGGTTATCACTTTGCAGCTGATCGGGAATTTCTGCTCTCAGGTGCTCTATTTGCTTCACTCTTGATTGTGCCTGAGTAGCTTTAGTCGCTTTGGCTTTAAAACGTTCCACAAAGCGTTCTTTTTGAGCAATCTTTGCCTCGATGTTTTTTATTCTGTTTTGTTCAGCAGTATCGAATTCAGAACGAAATTTGACATAAGCATCATAGTTACCCTTATATACAGTTACTTTCCCGTTTTGGACCTCTGCAGTGTGATCGGTAATTCTGTTGAGAAAATCCCGGTCATGAGAAACAATCAGCATCCCCCCGTTATATTTGGAGAGAAATTTTTCCAGCCATATCAAAGAATCGAAATCAAGGTGGTTGGTGGGCTCATCAAGGAGAAGGTAATCGGGGTTTTTAAGTAGTAGCTGTGCCAGAACAGCTCTCATCTTATATCCACCCGAAAGGCTGGTTAGGGGCTTGTTCCACTGCTCATTACTTATTCCTAATCCCGACAGAATCATTTCTGCTCTGGATTTAAGTGAAAAGCCATCCATCATGCTCATTTCATTTTCAAGCTTCTCAAGCTTCTCAATTGCACCCTGATCCCCCCTCTCTAACTGTTCTGATACAGTTTGAAGACTCTTTTCGTAGTCTAAGAGATGTTGAAAGGGTTTAAGTACAATGTCCATTGGAGTTGATTTGTTGAAAATCTCAACTTCCTGAGCAAGATAACCCAGCTTTAAATCAGAGGGAAGTATTACAGAACCACTGTCAGGCTCCTCTACTCCCGAAATCATTCTGAGTATGGTAGTTTTACCTGCACCGTTTCTGCCCAACAGAGCCGTGCGGCGGGAAGTATTAAAAGAGAACGACGCAGCATTGAAAAGAACCGAAGAGCCGTATTGTTTGCAAATCGATTGAAAATGTATCATATGGTTTTTTACTGTATGTTACTGCAGCCCGGTATGCCCAAAGCCACCGGCACCTCTGGTTGTTTCGGTTATCTCTGCTTGTTCAATAAAATCTACATTGGGGAGAGCAACAGGTACAAGTTGCGCGATACGATCACCTCTTTTAATCACAAAATCAGAATTGCCTAAGTTGATCAGCAGTATCTTGACCTCTCCTCTGTAGTCAGAATCGATAGTTCCGGGAGCGTTAAGCACTGTCACACCCGATTTGAATGCAAGGCCACTTCGCGGGCGAACCTGTACCTCCAATCCCTGCGGTATTTCAAAACACAGCCCGGTTGGTACAATGGCCCGGCACATTGGTGCAAGAGAGATATCATTATCTATTGCTGCAGAAATATCACAGCCACTTGAGCCGGGTGTCATACGACAGGGAATAGCAAGCCCATCAGCATGATCAAGTTTTTTAACAGAGATATATTGTCTGGTCATTTTAGGTAATTCTTTACAGGAAACGCAGGTAAAAACTTTTGAAAAGAAGCAGGGAAGAATCGTGTTTGAGCGATTCTTCCCCTAAAACTTTACGACTGTTGTATTAAAGGAGTGCTTTGCGGCTTAGTTTAACTTTGCCGAACCGGTCAAAACCGATCAGTTTCACTTTAACCTTATCTCCAACCTGGAGTATATCGTCTACTTTTGCTACCCGTTTTGTATCAAGTTCTGAAATATGGATCAGTCCATCTTTACCAGGCAGAAACTCAACAAATGCTCCGAATTCCACAATTGTTTTAACCGTCGCCTCATAGATAGCATTGAGTTCCGGTTCTGCTACAATGCCTCTGATTCTGTTTAAAGCAGCATCACGTTGTTGACGATTCGTGGCCGCTATCTGGATTGTACCATCATCTTCGATAAAAATGGTTGTTCCGGTGGTTTCCTGGATATCACGGATTACCTTACCACTTGGGCCGATAACTTCTCGTATCTTCTCCTTGTCGATAGTAATCGTACTGATCCGTGGAGCATGAATAGAGAGCTCTTTGCGGTTGGATGAAATCGCTTCGTCCATGGTATCAAGAATTTTAAAACGTGCCTCTTTTGCTTTTGCAAGGGCATCATGCATAATTTCCGGAGTAATTCCAGCAATTTTGATATCCATCTGAATAGCTGTTATTCCATCCCGTGTACCTGCTACTTTAAAATCCATATCACCCACGTGATCTTCAGTGCCAAGTATATCGGTGAGAATTGCAACATTATCACCCTCTTTAATCAGCCCCATAGCTACACCGGCAACATGTGTTTTGATCGGCACACCAGTTGCCATAAGTGACAGCGATGCTCCGCAAACAGAAGCCATGGATGACGAACCGTTAGATTCAAGTATTTCAGAGACAACTCTTATGGTATAGGGAAAACTTTTTTCATCAGGTAACACAGGTGAAATCGATCGCTCGGCAAGATGTCCATGCCCGACTTCACGACGGGAAACAGAAAACATCCTTTTAACTTCACCAACAGAGTAAGGCGGGAAGTTATAGTGGAGCATGTACGATTTATCGTATTCACCCTGAATATTATCGATATGTTGTTCGTCGAGTTTTGTGCCGAGTGTAGAAACAACGAGGGCCTGTGTTTCACCTCTAGTAAAAAGCGCGCTTCCATGAGCACGGGGGAGAAGATCTAATTCGCAGGTTATTTTTCGAATCTCATCAAGGCCCCTGCCTGCGATACGTGTAGATGTTTGGAGGATAGTTTTTCTTATATCCTCTCGCTCAAGGTCAGAGAAGATGGAAGCGATCTGATCTTCTGATTCAGGAAACTGTTCACTAAGGGCTTCGGTTGCTTCTTTGAGCAGATTTTTCATAGCCTTAGAGCGTTCCATCTTTTCGCCGATAAAGCAGGGTTCATGAATTTTATCTTTAACCTGTTCCTTTACGGCTTCTACCAGCGCAGGATCTTTTTCTGCAGGTACAAATTCAACCTTCTGTTTGCCTGTTTCGGCGGCTATTTGCTTCTGCACGGCTACCAGTTTTTTGATATGTTCATGGGCCATAAGTATTGCTTCTACAAATGTTTCTTCTGGCAGTTCTGTAGAACCCCCTTCAACCATCATGATTGAATCCTGTGTTCCTGCCACAACCAGGTCGAGTTGACCGGCTTCAGTTTCCGCAAGCGATGGAAAGACTTTGAGTTTGCCCTCTACCATGCCAATTCTTACAGCCGCTACTGGTTCATGAAACGGCATCTCAGAGATGGTCAGTGCAGTAGAAGCGGCGGTGATTGCAAGTACATCTGCATCATAAATGTCATCAGCAGAAATAACGGTGCAAATTATCTGAACTTCGTTTCTGTAGCCTTTGGGGAAAAGGGGACGAATCGGTCGGTCAACCAGACGTGCTGCAAGAATCTCTTTTTCACTGGGACGTCCTTCCCGTTTAATAAATCCCCCGGGGAATTTACCAGCTGCATATGTTTTTGCAATATACTCAACAGATAACGGAAAAAAATCTGCGCTCACCTCACCACCAGAACATGCTGTAGCAAGTACCATCGTATCACCCAGGCGTGCTATAGCAGAACCATCTGCCTGTTTAGCCAGCTTACCAGTTTCCAGGGATACCTTCAGACCGTCTATATCGGCTTCTTGTTTTGTGTAAGGCATCAATTCACTCCTCATATATTTAGAATTGTTATTGGCATTCAGATCCCGGTCTCTATTGCGTATGATTAATGCAAGATATAACACTAAGGGGAGTAAAAAAAATACGCACCGACTGGTATCATAATGTGTGAAGGGTTCTTATAAACGTTTTAAAAACACCAGACGCCCGAAAATTTTTCGGGCGTCTGAATCGGACTTATTTACGTATCTTTAGCTTCTTAATAAGGATTCTGTATCGTTCAATATCGTTTGCCTTTAGATAGTCTAAAAGTGAACGTCTCTGACCTACCAGCTTAAGCAGGCCATAGCGGGTGTGGTGATCTTTTGGATTGTTTTTCATATGCGCAGTAAGATGCGAAATACGTTCGGTTAAAAAGGCGATCTGAACATCACTATTGCCGGTATCTTTTTCGTTGTTTCCAAATTCCCGGACTATCTCCTGTTTGCGCTCCTTGGTCAAGACCATGAGTGTGTCTCCTGTGAAAAATATTCTCTGATTTCGTTAATGTCTTTAGTAATCTGTTCACTTAGTTGACTCTCCTGAGAGAAGGAGATATCACTGCGAATAAAACGGTGTAACCATAAGTTACAGTGTTCTCCATAGTGTGGTTCATCCACTCCAAACTCAAACACATGAAACTCAAAATGGATATCACGGTTTGAGAAAGTAGGGCAATTACCAAAATAAAGAGCCCCCTGAACTTTCCGATCTTTGAATTCCAGTTCTGCCGCATATACCCCTGCGGGTGGAATAACTTTCTGCGAAGACGGTTTTCTGAAATTAAGAGTTGGATATCCAAGCTTTGTACCGGTTTTTGTGCCTTCCACACGTGATACAGTAATCAAATAAGGGTGACTTAACCCTTCAACAGCTTTTTGTATCTTCCCCTCAATTATCAGTTTGCGAATCTGGGTAGATGAAATTACGGTTTCATCCTGCTTATACAGACTCACGACAAATGTATTAATATGGTATTTGCTCATTACCTGGTGCAAAAAATTTTTGCCGCCACTATGATTCTTTCCTACAGAATGCCCCTCTCCCATGACCCAGCCAAGGGCATTGAGCTTTTTTATAAGTATTTGCTCAGCAAATTGTGTGGCACTTAGCTGCCGAAATTCGTTATCGAAGGGAATCACCACAAGATAATCAATCCCAAACCCCTCAATTAAAGCAGCCTTTTCCTCCAGAGTCGTAAGGGTCATCTGTGAGAGTTCCGGAAATACTACACTGCGGGTATGTGGATCAAAAGTAACGGCAACACTACATACATTAGCCTCACGGGCCCTTTTTACTACTTCGGATAACAGTAACGCGTGCCCTCTGTGAACACCATCAAAATTTCCAACCGTTACGATACTTTGGGGTAGGGAAGTAAAATTATCATCTAATCTCAATAGTTTCATTTAATCCATTACCTGCACGCTTTGGTAAAAACCTTCTCGGGGTGAAAACGTTCCCCCTCAACCCTTTTAAGAACTGAGACAAGTCCCATCCCTTCATCGAACGCAAAAAGGCGATCTCTCTTTTTACTTTCAAACTCAGGCAATACTATATCTTTGCCAAAGAGAAGCTTTGATTTATGGTCATTATTTATTGTGACCGCATGATCACTGAACACTCTCCTGGTAGGAATAATATAGTTTTGCGCATCCTGGATTGATTCTAATTTTATGGCGTTTTTTATGGTAAAATCACCTGATTGTATTCTACGCAATTGTGATACTACACCAATGGTACCAAGTGATTGTGCTATATCCCGGGCCAGAGAACGAACATAGGTCCCACCGGAGCAACTGGTTTTAATGAGCGCTTCACCATTCTCCCTGTCATAGTTAAGTACTTCTAAAGAAAAGATCTCAACTTCTCTGGGAGGCAGGGTAATATCTTCTCCCTCCCGTGCAAGTTTGTAGGCGCGTTTACCCTTATACTTAATTGCACTAAACAGGGGAGGGGTTTGAAGAATTGTTCCGGTAAAATGGGGCAGGGATGAAAAAAGCGCACTTTCCTGAGGGATTATATCATTTCGTCCGGTCTCTTTACCCTGAAGATCCAGTGTGTCGGTTGTATAACCAAACTTTAGCCCAAACACATACACCTTGGGGTCTGAAGGTAGATACTGAAGCAGTTTTGTACTCTCCTCAAGAGTTAACACCAGCAGCCCTGATGCATAGGGGTCCAGTGTTCCGCAGTGCCCTACCTTCTTTAGCTGTAATGCTCTTTTAACTGTAGCGGTTACAGCAAAAGATGACGGACCGAGGGGTTTGTCTATACAAAGAAAACCTTCCAACTTCTTAGTCTAACTCCTGTTCAAGAATGGAGAGCATGTAGTCCAGTGCAGCCTTAAAAGGACGTTTGATTGTACACCCTGCAGCACAACTGTGCCCACCTCCGCCAGGAACTTTTTGAGCAATACGCCCAACGTCTATTTTCCCCTTCGAACGAAGGCTGAAATGAGTCTCAGAAGGAGTGTGTTTACATAACATCCCCACTTCAACCCCCTTAGCGGTGATCGTATAATCAGACATACCTTCAGAGTCACTGTAAAGGGCCCCGGTCTCCTCAATTGCCTTTAGAGGCATATTCATACTACACACCTTACCTTCAAGGTGAAAAGAGAGAGTGGACCAGATTTTTGATTGAAGCAAAAGCCCCTGCTGAGAGTGAGAGGAGTAGACCAGTTCATAGATTTTAGAACAATCTGCTCCCTGGTCTGAAATGTCGGCGCATTTGCGAAGGATACGACTGGAGGTATTGGAAAACCGAAAACCTCCTGTATCGGTCATTATTGCTGTGTAAAGAGCCTGGGCGACAAACGGTGGATAGTGGATACCGTTATCTTTAAAGAAATCATAGATGATTTCCCCTGTAGCAGCTGCATTTACATTCACATGATTAATCGCGCCAAAATGTGTATTGTCTCTATGGTGATCTATGTTTATGATAGTATCGGCAATCTTCTCCTGTCCTTGCCATCCGGTACGAGCAGGATTAGAACAGTCAAGAATCATCAATACATCAAAGCTATCATCTGGTTTATGATCTTCAATTAACCGGCTGTTTTGTAGAAACAAAAACTTGGATGGAACCGGATCGGAACAATACATCTTCACCGTTTTTCCTATACTGTTTAAATACCAGTAAAATGCCAGTTGTGATCCAACACAATCACCATCGAGACTTAAGTGAGAAGAAATCAAAAAGGTTGAATTTCTCTCAATCGTTTCATTCAGTTTATTCCAGGTCATCTTGTATTTCTTTTAATAACATATTGATATGCTGACTGTGTTCAATAGATGTGTCAATTTTAAAATAAAGTTTTGGAAAATTCTTCATGGTTACCCGTGAGGCAACGGTGCGCTGTATAAACGGAGCAGCTTTATTAAGTGCAGCTACAGCTTCAGACCTGTCCACCTCTTCATCCATTATACTTACCAGAACAGTTGCATTTCGGTTGTCCTGTGCAAGTTTTATATCGGTAATGGTAACAATCTGCGGAATACGGGGATCCCGCAGATTGTGAGCAATGACAGTACCGATTTCTCTGTGAAGTACTTCTTTAATTCTTTGATTATGAAAATTAGGCGCAGCCATGATTATCTCCTTTCAATAGTACCCTAAAAAGCCGGTTAAAAAAGATTGAGCGCTACAGGGTGCTACGAAAGTTTTCTGGCGATCTCCACTTCTTCGTAGGTTACAATTCTATCACCTTCACGATAATCAGAGACTTTTTCAAGGGTAATACCACATTCGTAGCCGCTGTTTACTTCGCGTACATCCTCCTGAATTCTCTTAAGGCTTGCGATTCGACTTTCTGCGACTTCTACATCGTCCCTAATAAGGCGAGCTTTAGCTCCACGTATCACGGTTCCCGATTCAACATAACACCCTGCAATAGTACCGAGTTTCGATATCTTAAACACTTTTCTGATTTCAACTTCAGAAAGGATGTTTTCCTTAATTTCGGGTTTAAGCATACCCTCCATGGCATTATGTACATCATCCACAACTTCGTAGATAATTCTGTAGGTTCTGATTTCAACACCTTCACGTTTAGCCATTTCACGAATTTTTGTATTAGGGCTCAGGTGAAAGCCAATAATAAGTGCATTTGAAGCAGCTGCCAGAAGGATGTCGGTTTCTTTTATGGCACCCACACTTTTGTGAATAACTCTCACCTTAATCTCTTCGGTACTTAATCTTTCAAGAGAGGCGGCAAGTGCTTCAACAGACCCATCCACGTCACCTTTAATAATCAGGTTTAAGTTCTGGACATCCCCGGCCTTAATTTGCTCATAGAGATGATCCAATGAGACGGAGCCAATTTTTCTTAATTCTCGTTCTTTCTGTGCCAGACGACGACGTCCGCTGATTTCACGCGCTTCCTTTTCATCCTCCACCACTCTGAAGGAGTCACCAGCCTGAGGTGTTCCGGTTAAACCAAGTACAAGAACTGGTTGGCTTGGTGTCGCTTTTTCAACAGGTTTACCACGTTCGTTATACAACTCACGTACTCTCCCGTTGTGGATTCCTGTAACGAAAGCATCACCTTTTTTTAGTGTACCCCGCTGAATCAGTATTGTAGCAATAGGACCTTTTCCTCTGTCTAGTTCTGATTCAATCACAACACCATGTGCCTTGCCTTTAGGGTTAGCTTTAAGTTCGAGTATCTCTGTTTCGAGGGCAAGAACTTCCAGAAGCTTATCGATTCCCTTACCGGTTTTTGCGGAGATCTCTATACACGATGTCTGCCCACCGTATTCTTCGACTATTACGTTATACTGAGCGAGTTCAGATTTGATTTTTTCCACATTAGCTGAGGCCAGGTCAGTTTTGTTAATTGCTATCACGATAGGTACATTAGCCGCTTTGGCATGATCGATAGCCTCTCTTGTTTGAGGCATAACGGCTGAATCTGCAGCAACCACCAGAACAATGACATCGGTTATTTGTGAACCACGTGCACGCATAGCAGTAAAGGCTTCATGACCAGGAGTATCAAGGAATGTTACAGAACCATTTTTGGTATGAACTTCGTAAGCTGCAATATGTTGTGTAATACCTCCGGCTTCACCCGAAATCACATTTTCCTTACGAATGTAATCAAGTAGGGAAGTCTTTCCATGGTCAACATGCCCCATTACGGTGACTATAGGAGCACGGGGTTCTCTATCTTCGGGATTATCAGCTTCCTCTTCGAGCTCAGTTTCCGCCGCATACTCACTCATAAGTTGAGCATTGTAGCCAAACTCATCTGCAACAAGCTCTATAGTTTCAAAGTCAAGGCGCTGGTTGATAGTCACAAAAAGGCCGAGTTCAAGGCACTTAGCAATGACATCAGAAGGCTGCACATTCATCATGTTCGAAAGCTCATTAGCAGTAACAAACTCTGCAACATTTAAAATCGGACGCTCTTCCTGCAGCACAGCTTCCGGTTTTAGTGCTTCTTCCTTTTTATATTTCTTTTTAGATGCTCCGGAGCCTATACGCGCAAGCGTCTTTTTAACATTAGCTTTCAGTTCACCTTCTTTAATTTCGGGACGTTCACCCCTTCTTTTGGATTTTTTCTTTCCTTTATCCTTTTTAGCAGTATCAGGTTTTGCACTGGGCGGTGCATTAGTAACTCCCGGTACTTCAGTTTTACCTTTCTCTGCAGCTGGGGCCGGAGAAGGGGTAAATTTTCCTTTAGCCCAGGATTCTTTTTCGTGATACTTTCTAATACGGGGTTTTTGTTGAGTCTGGGCTCTTTTGTCCGCTTGCTCATCTTTTTCCCGTTTTTGTGAAAAGGGTTTAGCTGGAGCTGGTTTGGTTTTCTTTACAGCCGTTTCTTTAGCTTTTTTTGCCTTTGCCTCAGCAGCTTCCTTTTTCTTTTCCTGTTCCTGCTGCTTTTCAGCCAGCTCTTCCTTTGCTTTGGTAAGGAGCTTCTTTTTTCGTTCGTACTGTTTTTTTATTTCTGCACGTTCTTGCTCAAATTTTTTCTTTACCTCATCACGCAAACTCTCATCCACAGTACTCATGTGGCTTTTTACAGCTATTCCCATTCCTCGTAACATCTGTACCAGAGCCTCGCTTGAGACCTTGAATTCTTGTGCAAGTTTGTAAACTTTCTCTTTAGCCATTCCTTTTAACCTCTCATCTTTTGACCGCCGGCAAGTCTGAATAGTAATTATCGGGCATCTTTTTCGTAACAGATTGCTTTTTAATTACATAAGCTTCAGTTCCTGCACTTTTAAACTGTTAAGCGAGCCGGTATAGACAACACGCATATCTAAACATCTGCAAATCGTTATTACAGGGAAGAGCCGGCTTCATTACCTTCCTTGTTCTCGCTTGCTTCATCAATTGCTGAATCGGCGTCCTCGTCTGACTCAGACAGTGAACTTACAGCACCTTCTATTATAGTATCCTGAGTTGGATTCTCTTCATTATCATTTTGCTCGAACCGTTCTCCGCGTGCCTCCTCACGCATATCGTCATACGCTTCGTCGTAGGTAACCTCTTCATCTGGTTCGTTAATTGGTAGATCGGTCTCTACCTCCTCACCCATTTGATCAACAGGAGCAGAGGGGGTTTCACTAAGCGCTTCCTCTTTCTGCTCTTCTGTCAGAGACGCAAACTCCTGATCCCCAAAGACATCAATTTCCCGGTCAAGCATTTTTGACGCAAGACGGATGTTTTGCCCCTCACGTCCTATAGCCTGAGCAAGGTCTTCTTCTCTTATAACCACCACAATTTTATGATCACCTACCGGAATTACCCTTTTTACTTCCGCAGGTGCAAACACTCTTCTAACCAGAAGTGAAATTTCCTCGGTCCAGCTAATAATGTCTATGCGCTCGTTTGAGAGTTCACGAACAATAGCCTGCACTCTGTTACCACGCATCCCTACACAGGCACCAACAGGGTCCACTCTGCTGTCATTGGTAGTAACAGCAATCTTTGAACGATGTCCCGGATCTCGCACAACCTTAATGATTCTAACTGTCTTGTCATAAATTTCGGGAACTTCAAGCTCAAAGAGTCTGGCGAGAAATTCGGGGCTGGTGCGGGAGATGATAACCTGAGGTCCTTTAATGTTATTTTTAACCTCTACAATGCAGGCACGAATATTTTCTCCCTGACGATAATGCTCTTTTCTGATCTGCTCTCTATATGGTAATAACGCTTCGGTTCTTCCAAGATTGACTAAAATATTTCCTCTCTCAATCTGCTGAACAGTACCGGTAACCAGTTCACCCAGTCGTTCACTGTAATCGGCGTACACCTTCTCCCGCTCAGCTTCACGAACCCTTTGCACAATCACCTGTTTTGCAGTCTGAATAGCAGTTCTACCAAAAAGATCTACATCAAGATCCTGAATCAGCTCATCACCGATCTCAAGAACAGAATCTATGTTACGTGCCTCTTCAAGACCAATCTCAAATTCAGGATCTTCGACAAAATCTACCACTGTCTGCCGTGTAAAAACTTCTATTGTCCCCTTATCCTTATCGATCTTAACCTCGACATTTGCAGGCTTGCCAAGATATCGTTTGGCTGCGGTGGCAAGTGCATCTTTCATGGTATCCAGAACCAAATCCATGCTGATACTTTTCTCTTTGGTTACCACACTGATTGAGTTTACAATGTCGGAGGCTTTCAGAGCCTCATTTCTGCTTTTCTTTTTCATTTTAAACCAGACATCCTTCCAATTTACTTGAATCGGATCTCTTCTCTGCCGCTCAATATATCGCAGAGAGGAATTTCCACCATGGTATTATGTTCGTTTTCCAACACCAATTTGTTGCCCTCACAGCCAATAACTTTTCCCCTAATACTCTTTTTCCCTTCAATAGGCTGGCTCACATGCACTACTACATCTCTGCCTTTAATCCTGTTAAAATCCCGCTCAGTTTTTAAAGGACGATCGATACCAGGCGAGGAGACCTCAAGGTTATAGGGCCGGTTGGCAGAGAAGTTGTTTGCATCAAGAAGCTCTGAAAGCTCTCTGCTTACCTGCTCACAGTCACGTATCTTTACCCCCTCAGGGCTGTCTATAGTGACTCGAAGAATCGAACGTTTGCCAGCATGGAAAAAACGCAGCTCATAAAGCTCAAGTCCAAGCTCTTCAAGCTTACTCGTAACTAATGGAGTAATGCGTTCAACTGTTTCCAAAACTAAAACCTTGATGCAAAAAAGTGACCTGATAACAAAAACGGGCATAAAAGCCCGATTTGAGTCGAAAAACTCTGTAATCTATGAAAAATAATAGCTGCTACTAAATTTAACAATATTAAGTTTGGAAATAAAGTCAAATACTATATCTGCTTAACCCCACTTTTCCCTTACGATTTCAAGGGCCTGTTGTTTAGAGAAGAGTTGTTCCTCCAGTTGCATATCATATAGCTCCCCAAGAATCTCTCCAAACAGGGGGCCGGGCTTCAGTCCAAGCTCAATGAGATCTTTGCCGGAAAGAAGAGCGGGTGGTTTTATCTGCTGCACCTCAAAGTCCGAAAGCTTCTCTTTTATAAAAAAGTAGTTGGACAGATCTCCATGGCTGGAAAGACAGTCGACCCTATGAAGCTCAAGCTCTTCGGTGATTGTTGGCCGGGAAAGAAACTTTTTTAAGGTAGAGAGGCGCATTTTGGTTACATTCATGAAATTCATGTGGTTTTCGACCATAGTACTGACCTGCTCAATTAGTACATTGGGGGCCCTTAGACGTTTTAGCACTTTGTGGCTCATCTGTGCCCCTACATGGTGATGGTTATTAAAGCGTATTCGATCACTTACACTCATAGTTGGTGGTTTACCGATATCATGGAGAAGAACAGCCCATGCAAGTGTTGAAGAGGGTTTTGGGGGCATAAGGCTGAGTGCTTTTAACGTGTGAGCAAAAACATCTCCTTCGGGATGAAACTGGGGCGGTTGCTCTATGCCCCAAAGCGATTCAACTTCAGGAAGAATATGTGCCAGGAGGCCACTTTCATAGAGCAGTTTAACTGAGAGGTGCGGATTTGGCTGCCTGAGCATTTTATCCACTTCAGAGAAAACTCTCTCCGGGGAGATTGAATCGACACCTGAAGCTGCATCCCTAAGCGCTTGCCAGGTGTTATCCTCTATGGTAAATGAAAAACGGGCCGCAAAGCGTATGGCTCGTAAGGGACGTAGATAATCTTCCCTGAAACGACTTGGTGGATCGCCTATGGCCCGTATAAGTCCATGGGATATGTCGCTTCTACCATCCACGTAATCAATAATCTGTTGGGTGAAGGGGTTGTAAAACATACCATTAAGGGTGAAGTCGCGTCGTTGTGCGTCGGTTTGTGCGTCAGTAAAAACCACATTCACAGGGTGGCGGCCATCCTTTATACCCACATCTGAACGAAACGTAGCTACTTCAAAGGGAATACCGTTTTGAATAACCACTATGACGCCAAATTGTTCCCCTACTGCTATGGTCTGAGAAAAGAGGCCGGTAATCGTTGCCGGCGTTGCATCCGTGGCTATATCGATATCACTTTTTTCACCCTGCTGCATTACCAGGTCCCGTACATATCCTCCTGCAATCAGTGCCTGATAGCCATGCTCGATAAGTGTGGTTAAAATATGGGTTGCGGCTTGGAGCTGCTCATCAGCAGAGTAGTTTTTCATAAAATGCGGACTCTTTCTAACTGTTTAAACCCCTTTTTTAAAGGGCAATTGTATCAAATTTAATGCATAGCGAACCGTTTATAACTAAATACCACCATTAAGCTAAACTGGGGTGGGCAAATAATATATTATAGTTATTGACATTGCCATAGCGAAAAATGCATCTTTAGATTTATCCTGCAAAAATCAGGCATAATTACTATTATTTTATACAGCAAACGGAGGGGTCATGAAACTTTTTAACTCACTTATCCTTGGTTTAACCGCTTTGACACTTTTAATCGGGTGTGGTTCGCCCCATGAGTCCAGAGGAAACAGGGCTTATAATCAGGCCCAAAGAACTCAGGGTGCAGAACAAATGGAGCACGAAAAGGTAGCATTCATGAGTTTTCGCAGGGCTATTCAGGAAAACCCGGACAATGTAAGCACACGACTAAGAAACAGATTCATTGAGATGGCTTTGATACGTGCTCAAATGGTTCTTACTGAAGGTGGAATGGACTTTGATGCTATTCCTTTGCTCATGGAAGATATCGAAGCACAGCTTAAAGATGACGTTGAACCAGAGCTTAGGCAAGATTATGCTATGTTTATCATGCAGATGGCTGATTCATCTATAGCAAAAGAACAATACAACTTTGCACTCGAATACATCGATAACGCATTGAGTGTTGCCAGCAACACCGCTCCCATAGAGCAGAAAAGAAGCAACATCATCGGTGAGGTAGCCAGAGAAAATCTGGATATGGCAAAAATGTACTTTGAGCAGGGTAAAAAGGACGAAGATGAAAGGGCTCTTATAAGAGCTGAGTATTATGTTCAGGCTGCTCTTTATTTTGACAGTACTTTATCCGATGCAGAAAAACTACTTAGTGATGTCAGAAAGGAAAACATCTCCTTCTACTCTGCCTATCCCAGCGTTATCACTCACTATACCGATACACTGCTTTTTAGAAGTGTGAATGAGTATGATATTCTGCTGGCTGTTCCTGCAATTCAGAACAGAGGGAACAACACCGTTGCTATGGTTAATATCTATAACTACTCCTATAACCCGCTGCGTATGCGTGCTCCTCATTTCGCACTGGTTGATACCGATGGAAGAGAGTATAAGGCAAGGGCAATGAAGATGGAACCCGATTTTGTAAAACAGGAGAGAGAGGAACAGTACACATTAACTTTCCCAAGACCTCGCGCACCAATCAAGAAGCTCACTTATGAAAATGGTAACCATTATTCAGCAAAGTATTTCAGATAGTACATAAGTAACACAAAAAAGGGCAGACCAGACTCTCTGGTCTGCCTCTTCCCTCGCAACTGTTATGCAGTAAGCATTGTTTAGAAAATCTTCCTTCTTAAAAAAATTATCACTCTAAAAACAGGAATATATATGGGTTTATCCAAAGAAGAGATTATCGATCTGGCAGCCCGCTACATACCAGCGGATGAAGCTACCGATTTTCCACATGAAGGAGATCTGTTCTGTCTTCTCATCCGGGAAACAACAGAGGAAAAGGTGTTGTCTGAGGAAGAGGGCTGGGGATTTGGTGGCTATGGCCTCTGCACAGGCTACACCCTGGATGAAGATGCAAAACCAGCAGGGAAGTGGCTCTGGATGCACTTTGTCTCTCTGCAAAATTTCCCTCCCGAGCAACAGGTGATCAAACTGCAACCACCGCATGTAGTCAAAGGGAGATTCCAAAATCCCGACAGAAGCAGAGAAATCAGAATCGTTAAAGTGGGCATCCAAAATGCCTTACAAACTTCCACCGTTAGTAAGGGTGAGATAAAAGAGACTCCAACAACCGGTGCTGAAGAAAATACTGAAGATAAAATTGTTCAGTTCAGAAAGATGGGGAGCAAAAAGAAGTCCTGAAACCGGGTCTGAATATCCACTTACTTTCTAAAGAAAACAGTTCGAAAAGCCGATATAGAGAATAAATCATTGAATAACGGCTGCTTTGGACTGAATGAACGTGACTGGATCAGATAAAAAAACAATTATTTTTATTACCACAGTAACTTTTCTGTGGACCTGTAACGGCCTTGGGCCCAATAGCTTGTGTTTCTACAAGCCACCGGCAATTTTCAGCGGTTATATCAACGGGTATTACAAAGAGTTTAATGGAAATTGCCGCTGGCCCAACACTTCTGAGCTTTCCGGTGACACCGTCCGTCTCTATTTTTTCTGCGATTCCTTCTCTGAAGAAAACACCATGCGCTCCGGCGATCTGCTACGGATTGATATATGGCCCGGTGTTGAAGGTTCAATCATTGGAAATGACCATATACTGTTGCATATGGCCAGATATCATAACACAAACGCTACTTACACAGTACATCCATCCTACCCTCAGGTATCGGAAAATATCATTCAGGCTAAAATAAATACATTTCAGCCAAAACCAGGTGGAATGATTGAACTGGAAGAGTTTTATGTCAGAACTGCTTCTGTACCCGGGACTCATGCCAGAGAGCTGGAAATTCACAGTGGTAGTATAAAGGGGCGAATTGATGAGTAAGTTTCAACTGATCACCATACTTCTCCTTGTTGCCAATATGTATGCTCCGCAGGCACAAAACACGCCCCAGGGCTTTAATGATGTACCCTGGGGAAGTACCCCGGAGGAGGTTCAGCAGATCGCTCAGATACCCCAGTGGCAGCCCGACCCTGTTGCAGATGAATTTCCCCAACAGATGGAGATCGAGGTTTTTAGCGTAGATAACGAAGTGGCCGGGTACCCCGCAAATGTACGTTACTATTTCTACCAGCAGCAATTTTTCCAGGCGACCGTTGTATTTGAATTTGAAGAGCTTGAAAATTTCGATTATAATTTCAACGTATACCGAAGCGTAAATGAATATTATAACGCCATACGAAATACTTCACTTCTCTTTACCCAGGACATCTACTCGCTTCTAAGAAAAAAATATGGAAAAAGAAAACCAATTTTCAGAGGCCTCGATCCGCGGTTGGCTTTTACCCGCCTTGATGCCTATCTCAGACAGGAGCAGTGGAATCTTAGATATCACCCCTATGCCTTTTATCAGAGAATAGTCACTGCTGCTTATGCCAGATGGGACTTTCCCAAAACACGGGTTATCTTCTCTATTAATATAGCCGCCCCTCAGCAACGCTTCGATTATAAACTCTCTGCCGTTTCCCTGGATCTTGAGAGAGAAGTGAACAGACAGATGGATCTGATTCGTATGCAGGGCCTTTAATGCTTAAAGCTGCCCCTCTTTTTAGAGGGCCATTTGCACCGTTTCTTTATAGCACCATACCTAAAGACCTAAGATCATCCTTTATTTAGCACTATCTATTGAGGGAAATACTTATTTTTACTCTCTTTTGCGGTATACCACAGCTGTTCGCCCTCTTTTTGAAGTGGATGGGCGATAGGTTAATAGTTATATATAACACCTTATCATAACTGCACATACCGGAACGAATCAGAAGGTTTTTTGGAATTTGAATTGAAGGGATTTCAGGATGTCTTTGAATGAAACTGTCAGGCGTATCTTTGTAGAGAAGAAAAAAGGTTACGACATATTCGCAGATAATCTTTACCGTGATCTAAAAGAAAACCTAAGAATCGATGGGCTTAAAGATGTACGTGTTCTCAATCGCTACGATATTGAGGGGATTTCAGATCAGGAGTATTCAGTAGCGCGTGAGTCGATTTTCTCTGAGCCACCTGTGGATACGGTTTATGATGAGACATTTGAAACCGCACCGGGAGAGAGGAAGTTTGCCGTTGAGTACCTTCCCGGGCAGTATGATCAGAGGGCTGACAGCGCATCGCAGTGTATCCAGTTGCTCACTCATGGAAACAGACCCGCCATAAATACCGCTCAGGTGATAGTGCTTAGTGGGAAACTATCAGATCAGCAGTTCAAAACGATAAAGAGCTATTGTATCAATCCGGTCGATTCCAGAGAAGCTTTACTGGATAAACCAGCATCACTTAAAACCTGTGCTGAAACTCCCCCTGATGTCCAAACGGTCAGCGGATTTATCTCCATGGATGATGAAAAACTGAGTGAATTGCGTACTGATCTTGGACTGGCAATGAAGGATGAGGATGTTAAATTTTGCCAGCAGTACTTCAGGGATACAGAAAAGCGTGATCCGACCATAACTGAAGTAAGGATGCTTGATACCTACTGGTCCGATCATTGTCGCCATACCACATTTCTTACCCGAATAGATGAAATGCACATTGAGCAGGGAAAATTTAACCAACCGCTCAGCAGTGCCCTTGAAGCCTACAAAAGCTCAAGAACGTATATGTATGGGCAGAAGAATAAAGATATTTGCCTTATGGATATTGCAACTATCGGCATGAAAGAGCTTAGAAAGCGTGGTGTTCTTGATAATCTGGATGCTTCAGAGGAGATAAATGCCTGCAGCATTTCGGTGCCGGTTGAAATTGATGGGCGAACAGAGGAGTGGCTTGTGATGTTTAAAAATGAGACTCACAACCATCCCACCGAAATTGAACCCTTTGGAGGTGCTGCCACCTGTTTAGGGGGAGCAATCAGAGATCCGCTCTCAGGGCGCTCATATGTGTACCAGGCAATGCGTGTAACTGGCTCAGCCGATCCAAGAACTGCTGTTGAAGAAACGCTGCCCGGCAAATTACCCCAAAGAAAAATCACCACCCTTTCGGCTCATGGCTACAGCTCCTATGGTAATCAGATAGGGCTGGCAACCGGACTCGTTTCGGAGGTGTACCATGAAGGGTATATGGCTAAGAGAATGGAGATTGGCGCTGTGGTAGGTGCTGCTCCAAAGGAAAATGTAGTCAGAGAAGTTCCTGAACCAGGGGATATTGTTGTTCTTCTGGGGGGAAGAACAGGCCGTGATGGCTGTGGCGGAGCTACCGGTTCATCAAAAGAACACACCGAAGAGTCGATTGAAAGCTGCAGTGCTGAGGTACAAAAGGGAAATCCGCCAACAGAGCGAAAAATTCAGCGCCTGTTCAGAAACCCACAGGTCAGTAAAATGATCAGGCGATGCAATGATTTTGGCGCAGGTGGGGTGTCGGTGGCCATAGGGGAGTTGGCTCCGGGGCTTACTATCGACCTGGATGCTGTTCCTAAAAAATATGATGGGCTCGATGGAACAGAGCTGGCCATATCCGAATCCCAGGAGCGTATGGCAGTGGTGATAGATCCGGCAAACTTAAAAAAGTTGGTTTCATTCGCGGATGCTGAAAACCTTGAGTGTGCGGTTGTCGCTTCGGTAACAGAGGAAAAACGCCTTAGAATGCAATGGCGGGGAAAACGAATCGTTGATCTCAGCCGCGACTTTATCGACACCAACGGCGTTTTACAGAGTACAAAGGTGAAGGTAACCGCTCCTGAAGAAACCTCTTTTTTCGGCAAAACAATCACCCAAAAGCCCACTGACCTGACCGATGCATGGTTCGATACTCTAAAGGACTTAAATGTTTGCAGTCAGAGGGGACTTATAGAAATGTTTGACAGCTCAATAGGGGCTTCAACCGTTCTTATGCCCTTTGGGGGAAAATACCAGGCAACTCCCACACAGTGTATGGTGGCCAAATTACCACTGCTTGAAGGTGAAACCACAACCGGAACAGCAATGAGCTACGGGTTTAACCCTCACCTGTCTACCTGGAGCCCATTTCATGGTGCGGTTTATGCCGTTGTGGATGCGGTGGCTAAGCTGGTTGTAAGTGGGGCTGACTACAAAAGAGCCCGCCTGACACTGCAGGAATACTTTGAAAAGCTCGGTAACGATGAGAGCAAGTGGGGAAAACCCTTTGCAGCTCTTTTGGGTGCATATCTGGCACAGATTAAGCTTGGTACTGCCGCGATTGGTGGAAAAGACAGTATGTCTGGTACCTTTAGAGATATGCATGTACCGCCAACTCTGGTAGCGTTTGCAATTGCTCCTGTAGATGTGTCCAAAACTATTTCTCCTGAATTCAAAAAAGCAGGCTCAAAGATTGTGCTCTTATCCTCACCCAGGGATAACGAGGAAATGCCTGATTTCGATAAACTGAAAACACATTTCTCCAAAGTCACAGAGTTAATTCATAGTGGTGATGTGATCAGTGCGCACACTGTGGGTGCGGGTGGTGTAGCTGAATCTGTTGCAAAGATGTGTTTCGGTAACCGTATCGGTGCGACATTTCAAGGCAGCTTTACTACAGAAACGCTCTTTTTGCCGGAGTATGGAAGCATGGTTCTTGAAGTGAACCAGGGCGCTGACATCGATACACTGTTTAACAATTGTTCTTACAGTGTACTTGGGCAAACTACAGAAGAGAAGACAATCAGGGGTGAAAATTTTGAGATTCAAATCGATAAACTCTATTCAGAGTGGGAACGCCCACTTGATTCTGTTTTCCCTTCCGATGTGATCTCTTCACAGTGTAACGAAACGGTAACCCCTGTATCCCAAACAAAGCACAGTACTCTCAGGCCCACAACTAAAATTGCTAAACCAAGAGTTTTGGTTACCGTTTTTCCAGGGACAAACTGTGAGTACGATACGGTACGAGCCTTTGAAAAAGCGGGTGGTGAATGCGAACTGTTTATACTGAAGAACTGCAAGAGTGAAGATGTAGATAAATCGATCGATGAGATGGTCAAAAAAATCTCCTCTGCTCAGATAATCATGATCCCCGGTGGTTTTAGTGCCGGTGATGAACCGGATGGCTCAGGTAAGTTTATCACCTCCTTTTTCCGTAACCCGCACATAAAAGACTCTGTCACAGAGTTACTTGAAAAAAGGGACGGGCTTATGCTTGGAATCTGTAACGGCTTTCAGGCGCTTATAAAGCTTGGACTTGTGCCCTGGGGAAAGATATGTGATATCGATCAAAACAGCCCTACACTTACCTTCAATACCATAGGGCGCCACATTTCCAGAATGGCCTATACAAAAATTTGTTCAGTTAACTCTCCCTGGCTTTCAAAAGTCTCAGTAGGTGATGTTCATGCGGTACCTATCTCCCATGGTGAGGGACGTTTCATCGCTTCTTCTGAGCAGATCGATACGCTGGCCCAAAATGGTCAGATCATTACCACCTACGTAAATTGTTTAGGTGAGTATGAGGCCGGGATGAATGGGAACTGCAATGGATCCTGTTCGGCTATTGAAGGAATTTCGAGTCCCGATGGTCGCGTTTTGGGTAAAATGGGTCACTCAGAACGTAAGGGAGAATGGGTCGGAAAGAACATTTACGGTAATAAAGATCAGCTTCTGTTTGAATCCGGGATTGAGTATTTCGGCTAACAACCATAAAAAAAGGTGGGTATCTTTTTACCCACCTACATTTTTTAGCTCTCACCCGCTTTTGACAATTATTCTTTTTCGCTAACAACAGGAATTTGAATCACCATTCCCGGTATGAGAATCGAGGGGTAAAAATCTTTGTTGTATTTTTTAATAAGCCACAAAGGAATAGGGTGATCGTTCTCTTTTGCGATATCCCAGATATTTTCTCCCCTTTTCACTATTCTTTCCTTGAAATTAACCACATCAAAGCGATTGAAAAAATCCTCTTCAATAGCTATGTGATACTCGAGTCTGGCGGCTGCAAACTCTTCCAGTGTATTTGATTCGGAAACAGGGATGCGGATTGTGCTGTTGTAACTAATCTGCGAATTGGCACCCATGTTGTTTAGTCTGCGAATATCTGAAGCTGATACTCCAAGCCAGTCGGCATAATGGCCGATGGTTTCATTCAGTGTGACTCTGACACTGGCGTATTCACCCGTTGCGGAAAGAACAGCATCTAGCTGATAATCATCCACATCGAAGGCTGTAGGTATGGTGGATGTGGTTTTATCCGGAATGATCGCAATCGAAGCAGCAATACCTCTAAGGGTGTCGGAGAGCTTGTCTTCGGAAGTTACCTCTTCAGTATCCTTTTCCAGAGTGTCTGAAACAGCTTCGGTTTCTTCAGTTGCATGGGTTACCGCTTCTGGCTCTTCGCGTACCTGCCCTGGAACTCTTAGCACCTGCCCCGGGTAGATTCTGTTGAGTTGGGTGATATTATTTTCCCGTGCCAGTTCCCGAACTGTTACCCCGTACCTTGAAGCAATGCGATTGAGGTTTTCACCAACCCTTACCCGGTGAGTTGTAGGCTCACTTTTTTGAGTTGTTGGAACGATTTCTGGCCCTTCATCCATTTCGGAGGCGATTTGCAGCGAATCGCTAACTTCCTCGGGCTCCTTTTTTGGCTTTTCCGGTTCCTCAGGTTTCGTTTCTGTAGTAGCACTGGCAACAGTAGTGGGGGGGCTATACTTGGGGGGGATACGCAATAGCTGACCGGCAAATATTCGGTTTATGCTGGTAATATTATTAAATCGCGCGAGTTCCCTTACCGTTACTCCATGTCGTGCTGCGATACGGTTAAGATTATCCCCGCGGCGCACTCTGTAGTACTGCGGGCGGAGAGGCTGATCTGAACGCAGCGAATCTGGTATGGATACCAAAGCCGTTTGTATTTGCTGCTCAGTTTTGCTTACAGGCAGATGGATGGTAAATCCTTTTGGAATATGTATTTGCTGATTATATCCCGATGGCCTTATAGCCGGATTAAGAGTTCTGAATTCCTGAATCGGTATATCAAGATGGCTGATAAGGGCATCGAGTCTGATGTACTGATCGAGGGTTACAGAGCGAAACTCACGTTTAGGCATAAGTTCTACACCAGGAAAGTACTCTTGGTAGTTTTCCGCAAGCTCAACAGCAGCAAGAAAACTGGCGTAAAAGTTGGAAGAAGCAAACCCGAAGGTGCGACTTCGGTAGTTTTGTACAATAACTGAGAAATCGTTGGTTCCTGTTTGAGAAACCGCACGCCGCATTCCGTTAACGCCATGATTGTAAGAGGTTATGGCAACTGGCCAGGCTTGCAGGATTCGGTAGGCATTTGAGAGATACCGTGCTGCTCCCACGGTAGCGATTATGGGGTCCCGGCGCTCATCGATAGTGTAGTCGATGTTCATGCCAAAGGTTGCCCCCGTTGCCCGCATAAACTGCCATAACCCGGCCGCACCTACTTTGGAATATGCTTCGGTATCGAATGAGGATTCCACATGGGGTAAATACGCCAGCTCCAGTGGAAGATCGTAGGCTTTTAGAATCGTGCGGATTGTATCAAGGAACATTCCTGAACGCTCAATACCAGAGATAAAGCGCTCTTTTTGCCCACGCTGAAAGCGTATGCGATTGGCCGCACCCTTTAAATCATCTCTGCTGCCGTGTTTTTCAAAAAGCTCGACAATCATTCGCTCCTGATCACCCCAGCTACTCTCAGGTTTGCCCTGGATGATCGCGAAGGAAGCTTCCAGCTCCTTTCGCCGCTCTCGTACCGCTTCCACATCATCGGGACTGCTCGTTTCTACTATATCATAAATAATGGCCAGGTTGTTGCGATCGTGCAGCAATCCCTGTTTGGTAGAAACCTCAGAGTAGACCTTTTTCCAGAAAGCTACATTGGGTTCCAGAACTTCCGGAACCGGAAACAACTCCTCTTCTGCACTGGCCAAAGTGAAAAGAAAGAGCGAAAACATCAGTAACCCGACTTTTCGGTGGTGTTTGTTCATTATTGTAACCCTTTTTAGAGCTTATACGTGCAAAGAAGAATGGTATAAAAATATCAACCTCAAATTCCAAACACAAATTTTACCTGCAATCAATGTACCTGAAAGCAATTTTCTGCCGTAATGATCATTATACTCACCAAAAGCTGCTTTTAGACGTATTTATCACTCTGAGCAAAAAACGGAGATGATCCTTAAAATGTATTCTATTATATTGGTGAGTAGTTATCCAGTATGGAGGTGAAAAAATGAATATAAGTCCGGTAGGTAAGAGCGCCTATTCTGAGCAGGCTGGTAAGAGGCACAGAAAACACATTCCCCAAAAAACCTCTAAGATCACTAAAAGCAGTAAAACTGTACATAATGCGGTCATTTTCGCTACTGAAGATACGCTTTCAAAAAAGGCTGCAGAAAACTATTCGCCTTCCATTAAACCATTTGTAGATTCTGCTCCGCTAAAAATTGCAAAAGAGCGGATAAAGAAGTATCGCGATGCTTTCGATACCATTGATGAAGCTTTAGTGGAAAAACTTATCATGGAAGAGCTTTAAATCGGTGGCGTAGTTCAAAATGGGAATCAGAGAAGAGATAAAGCGAACTGTTCAAAACAAGCTTGTACTCAGATTTAGCGCTAATCCGGAAAGATCGGTTCAATGCTGCATATGTGACAGAAGTGCTGTACCGAATACTCCACTGATCATCGAAGTCCTTGATGAGGGGGCACTGTGCGATTTGTGTGCCCGTCGTTACGCGCCTGAGTTGTTTGAGGTAAAAACTGCTTACCATAATAGAGGCACGTCTTCTGTTGGCAGGCTTTCCAACGAACAACTCAAACAGATAAAAGAGCACATTGATTCACTTCTTTGCATTACCCCCGATCTTCTTAAAGCCATCGCACGGGGCATCGTTGAAGCGCCGTCGCATCACATAGGAATGCTGTTTTTGCTCAAAGATCTGCCCGCACCATCACCCCGCCCCGGTGAAACGCAAAAAGATCACGACCTGAGAGTGAAAACCTACAGAGCAAAAGAGCTCAACAGGAAGTTAAATCAGGAGATAACCGCTCGCCTCAAACGGGTTCTTGAAATACTGGAACTGGACCAAACAGACAATCCTTAAATCTGCAGATTCTGAAAACGCTGAAACTCTCCATCCAGGGCACAGAGCTCTTCATGGGTGCCACTCTCGATGCAACGACCCTGTTTCAAAACCAAAATTCTGTCTGCTTTGCGTATCGTTGAGAGGCGGTGGGCTACGATAAGCATAGTGCGTCCTTTGGCCAAATGGGATATGGCCTGCTGAACAAGCTTCTCAGATGCGACATCTAGCGCTGAAGTCGCTTCATCCAGTATAATTATCCTGGGATCTCTTATGAGTGCTCGCGCTATGGCTATCCTCTGACGCTGCCCGCCGGAGAGACGGGCGCCATGTTCGCCGATCAGGGTATCAAGCCCTTCAGGCATACGGCTGATAAACTCATCAACGTTTGATAGCTCAAGTATTTCCCGAAGCTTTTGCTCAGGTATGTCCTCAAGCCCATAGGTGATATTCTCTCTTATGGTGCCGGAGAAAAGAACCGACTCCTGAGGCACTACCGCAAGAAACCTCCTGAACGTACGCAAATCAAGGTGCTGCATATCCTGACCATCAAGGAGAATTTTCCCCGATGTGGGCCTTCTGAAACCAATAATCAGGTTTATCAGTGTCGATTTTCCGCTGCCCGATTCACCGACAATTGCAACGCATTCGCCGGAATTTATAGTTTGATTAAAATCACACACAGCCGCAACATCACTGCCTTCATAGAAATAATTAACCTCTTCAAATTGCAGGTCCCCACGAACCGATTTAACCGCTTGTTTACCCTCGTTTTGCTCAATATCAGGACACTCCAGAATCTCTCCCATGGAACGTATGGAATCAAAACCGCGGCTGAGCTGGGGGTAGATGTTTATAATACCCGTTATGCTGTTAATGATCTGTACAAAGAAGGTCTGATACATCACCACATCACCCACCGGTATTCTGCCCCGATAGGCCATAAACCCGGTGACAAGAAGACAGATAAACTGAAAGGACTGAAACGCTACCCATGTTGTGGCACCAAACAGCGCGTTAACGATATCAAGCCGTATGCCCCGGTGTTTCACCTTCTCCAGCTGGGTGTTGATCTTTGAAATCTCCTTCTCCTCAACACCATGGGCCCGGGTGATAGGCAACATTGTCACCATCTCTGAAACCATCGCCGACATGGTCTCTATCTGGGTGCGGAATGCCTCGTTTCTTATACTTATCCGTTTGCGAAAAATATGAATCATTACAACCGAAATGGGCACACAAATCAAAAAGAAGAGCGCTACCAGACGATCCCGTAACACGGTTACCACCACTGCAAATATCACGGTCATCAATGAATGGTACACGGTGAGAAAAATTTGTCTGGCAAGTATCTCTATCGACTCTACATCCCGAAGCACTTTGGACTGAAGTCTGCCGGATTGATAATTCTCATGAAAGGCGATGGAAAGCTCCTGCAGTCGCCGTACCAGCGCGTTTCTCAGTTGAGCCTCGACGTTTCGGATCGCAACACTCATGTACTGCACAAAAAGTGTATGCATGGGGATGTTTTGAATCAGGAGGATTACAATTATCACTGTTCCCCTGATAATCCCTGAAGTACCATAGCGCTCCGGGTCGCTTACAGAGGTGATAACATCACCTATAATTATAGGGAGAAAGAGAAAGGGGGTGTGCTTAATTGCCCCGAAAATCAGAGACAGGACGACTTTCCTCCGCTCTTTAGAGAATAGCCTGAAAAGTGTTAAAACGGGGGAGGAGTTTTTGTAATGTTGTTCGAGATGGTTATTGGTTATTTCGGTGTGTTTTTTCATCGACCATAAAATAGTTGCTGCCGTTAAAGTGTAGCTGCTTAAGAGCGGGTATCAGCGGTGAAATCATTAGCACTCTCTTTTAATTGTTTAATTATCATAAAAGTCACTCTTGACCAAAACAGGGTGAAGCAACGAGGGTAAACGCTCCGCGATTATTCTGGAGAATGTCTCAGCACAGGTCTGCGTTTTAAAATCACCTTTTCTATGCGTATAAATATGTTTGTGTCTGGATTGATAGTAGGAGTCATAACTAACTTTAGCGTTTCGTTTGATTAGTATTATGGCTCTCAGGGCCAACACTCCCGTTTCTGACTATCAATACAAAAATAGAGGCGTTTTAACTGATTATGACCTATTTCGCACAGCAGTGATAATTTTTAACATTTGAAGTAAACTCCTGTTTGATGCTATATTTATGTTGTTTATAAAACAGGTGACCTTTTAAACCGCAGGTAACAAACTTACGCTATGAAAAAAAACAAATTTACTGCCATTACTATTTCTCGTTTGCTGATTATTCTTCTGGCCATCTCAACCCTCTATTACAGTAATCGCTATCACACGGTTCAATCGGTGCTTGGTGAATTTGATACGGCGACAGTTCCTCTTCAATCGGTTCAGCAGATCTACCCACGAGCTGCAGCAGTAGAGCACAGTGAGCTTCCTCAGGAGGCATCGGTTATTCGTGATGAAGAGGGGGAAGTACTGGGCTATGTTCTTGACAGCAGACCTTACAGCGACAGCTTTCATGGCTACGCCGGGCCTGTACCGCTTCTTATCATCTTTGATGCTCAGGATATCGTTGAGGGGATTGTTCTTCTTGAAAACAACGAGACCTCTTCATTTATAAACCGACTAAAAGATCAGGGCTTTTTGGAAAACTGGGAAGGGGTTAAGCTAAAAAACATTCCGGAGATGGAAGTCGATGCGGTGAGCCGTGCCACAATGTCCTGTAATGCCATTGAAAATGGTGTGAGAAAACGTGTGTCGGTGTATTTGGATTATGCCTATGATGATTCTCCCACACCGGCTTCACCCCTGGCATTTTTAGTACTCGTGCCTCTTTTACTGGTGGTCGCAAGTGTGGTAAGGCCACGGATGTTTCTTAAATACCGGTTTGTTATTCAGCTTATAACGGTTGTTATACTTGGTTTTGTAACGGCGAATATGTTCTCTATGGCTTTTTTCAGGGGATGGATCTATAACGGGATCAACCTAAACACCCAATGGCCTCTGGTGCTTATGGCCGTTACGGTTTTGTTTTTCCTGCTTTTTAGAAAACAGAATATCTACTGTGCTCACCTTTGCCCCTACGGGTTACTTCAGATTCTTGTTTTAAAACTGCCGGTAAAGAAGATCAGGATGCCCTCAAAGATCTCGGCACTGATGCCTGTAATCAGAGGCTTGGTGCTGTTTGGGGTATTTGTCCTTATGCTTACTTACAATCCGGACCCCTCCGCGGTGGAGCCCTTTGCGGCATTTAGAATCTTTGAAGCACCGGTTTCTGCTGTTGTGATCGCGGTAGTGTTTTTGATTGTTGCTGTTTTTATACCACGCCTGTGGTGCCGGATGTTTTGTCCTACCGGTAAATGCATTGACATGCTTAAGGCTAAACAGAGTACCGAAACCAAACGTTAAACGGTCATAAACAGAGGTGGACTGAAATAGACAGCGGGAACCGATTATGTAAATTAGCAGGGGTAGTGAGTTTTTGTGTGTGTATTGTGTCTGTCTTGAGGCAAATTTCATGCTGTGTCTGCGCTTTGCCCGATAATAGGTACGTGTAAAGGCTGAGGTGTATGAGAGGAAATTCCAAATTCCAAATTCTCGCATTCCAAATTCTTATTACGTGTCGCCCGAGGCGAAGGTGGCCACCCCCCAGCGAGGTCTGATGGCAAGTGTATGGTTCCTCACGGGGGCGCCATGAAACGTGCTTGCCCCGTGTAAGCGTGAATAGTCCTTTTTTGCGTAAGGCGAAGCGGGACAGCGACAAAATTCATTATTCTCACCTCCCTCCCGCGCGATGAGCTATGAGCGTTGAGCAGGAAAAGGGAAAGATGTTTATTTCCTAATCATTTTTCTACGATTAGTAATTGGTCATTAGTAATTTTGGTGTCGCCTTTAACCCCATAAAAATCTCATTTTCCCATAATTCTCGATAGCATCAACGAATATCTCGCGCTTTCAGCGCTTGGGTTCTTTCTTGTCACCAACACCCGGGGCTGCGCCAGAAGACTGGCTTACCCCGGGCTATTAAATTACGCGCTTTCAGCGCTTAAGAGGGGGGATCATAGGCCAAAGAAAGTATCATCAGCGATAGAGGCCGCCTTGTTGAGCATGAAGGAGCAAGAGAAAGGAACAAACCTTTTACAAAAACCATAGGAGATACAAATTCGTCTGTTAGCCTGATTAAACCGATGGGATTAGTATTTAATACCCCAAAGGGGTTATTTATATTAGCCCCAGGTTTCCTACCTGGGGACCTGGGGAAATGTGGGACGTCAAGACCGCGAGACAAGAATTCCAATTTCCCTTCCTCCCGCGATAATAGCCCAAGGGTCCCCCCAAACGGATCCCTTCACGCTTTCACCATTGA
>JARUKZ010000024.1 GCA_029688955.1 Chitinispirillales bacterium ANBcel5
CTTTGGACCATGGGGAAGGTGCTTTGGACCATGGGGTATGGACAGAAATGGACAGGGGGAATCGTTGGGCAAATCAGGGTGGTATCATTTTGGCCCTAAAGTGCAGGCCCACCATGTGGGCCTGCACCCGGGGGAGCATTCCCCTGCTCGTTTGCCCTAAAAACCCCTACTTAAAAGTCTCCTCTTCCTTTTTCTTCATGAGAAGGCGCCAGATTTTATCCACCAGCTCTCTGCCACTAAACGGTTTTACAATAAAGTCATCTGCACCACTGGCGAAACATTTCTGAATTTCGTCATTTTGAGTGCCGGCAGAGAAAAAAGCGATGGGTATATTTCGGGTTTCTTCCTGACTTCTAAGAATCCTGCATATTCTGTATCCATCAAGCCCGGGCAGGTAGGAATCCATAAGGATAATTGAAGGGCGTTTTTCAAATGCGTACAGCAATCCAAGCTCTCCGGATTCGGCCACGTGTATATCAAATGCGCTCTCAAGAACCATTCGCGCGATCTCAACAGCTTCCCTGTCACTGTCTATAAGCAGAATAGAAACTTCTTCATCCATCAGCTCCTGCTCTTCTTCAAGTTCACTGGGATCAATGATTCTTGGATCTTCAAAATAAAGGGATTTGGTTTCATCATCATCCCAGCTTATCTCTGAGTGTATGGGCAAAAGAACATGGAATTCGCTTCCCGGAAAGCTATTTTCCTTAATTCCTTCACTTTCAACCCAAATACGCCCCCCATGGCGCTCAATAATTCCTTTAACAATAGACAAACCCAGCCCGGTCCCACCACCCATAAACTTTGTATAATCGGTGCTGTGACGGTTTGTACTTCCCACTTCATAAAAAGGGTCGAATATGTTTTTTTGCTCTGCTTTGTCGACCCCTATTCCGTGGTCTTTAATAACAATGTGAAAGCGATTTTCACTTTCGGTGGTTATGTACACATCAATCGGAGAACCATCGGGGGAGTACTTTATGGCATTACTGAAAAGATTTGTAAAGACCTGATGCATTCGCATCTTATCACCGTAAAAGGAAGGAGGGTTACTTTCCATGTGGCATTTGAAGGTAATTCCCCTTTTAAGCGTAAACTGTGACAGCTCTTCAATACAGTCATTAGCCATAACTGCCAAATTGAATGTTTCGGGTCTTAAGCGAAGTCTTTTCTGCTCAATTCTGGTAACATCAAGAATGTTGTTAACCACTTTGTGCAGCCTGTCCGCGGCACGATTTATACTCTCGATCATCCTGAAGATGCCACTGTCAAGTTTATCTCTGAAATTATCGATAATGATATCCGAATACCCCTTGATTGATGTCAGAGGGGTTTTCAGTTCATGGGAAGCGATACTGAGGAAGTTTGATTTAAGCTCTGAAACTTTTTTCAATTCAGCATTGGAGCGAATCAACTCGGTGTTCATTTTCGCCATTTCGACGTTTTTCTTCTCAATTTGCTCACTTGCTTTCAACTCCTGGGTAATATCACGAAAAACAAGCGCAATGCAGTCCGGGCAGTTTTCTATGTTAAAAGAGCTTACAAGACAGATCACATCATCGTTATTTCCACGCCCCACCTCAACACGGGCCTCCTGCATTCTGCCCTTTACCATATTTTGCCACAAATCGTCCCATGATGGGCCAAAATTGTAACTGTTTATATAACTTTCCAGTGTTTTGCCAATAAGTTGCTCTTTGGGACAGGAGAACAGATAGCCACCGAATTTATTTATAAACTTAACTTCACCATCTACATTTAAGATCATTATGCATACAGGTGTATCTTCAAACAATAAAGCAAACAAATGGTCATCAATTTGCATAGTAATCCTCTCAAAACCTGCAATCTATATCGTATATACCAGATACAAAACTCACTATCAGATATATCTCTTTTCAGTAATACTATTATACATTAGACCTGATACTAAAAAACCATACAAATCTCATTTTTTAGTAAATCACTGATTTGTATTGTGTTATTTATGGAATAAACTCAGGTGTTATTTTTCAGTTCATCAATCTCCCGACAAACAGAATCCACTTTTGAAAAATCCTCTCTGGTGACCAGATCGATCTTTTTTGCATAAAGCTCCAGTAATTTGTAATCCTTGGGGGTTAACTCCTTCTCAGCGGAGATTGTGCCCAGTACAGCATCAACATCCTCATCAAAGCGATACCCCCTCAAAAACGCCTTAAAAGCATCCTTGGAAGCAGCAAAGCTTTTTTCATCTGCTTTGCTATAGAGCATGTCGGGGATATAGTCTTTTAACAATTCTTTTTCGATATCTTCACTGTTTTTGAAGTTTTTAGCACTCTGGGGGACCTTGGTATCACTGCTCTCGATCTGGGTTATCAGCGACTCAATCTCATTTCGAACCTTTTGCATCTCCTGTTCTCTGTAATGAGCCTGGTAAATAATGGGAAATGCGTTCACGCTTAATACAGCGTTTCCAATATTTTTAAACGTGCCGACAAAAAATACATCCCCGGCCTGAGAAAGGATCTCCTCCAGAGTGTGAAAGGGTACTATTTTGGCCGGTGTGGGGATAAAATCTTCCAACTCCTCCATGTTTTCCAGCCTATCGCGCAACTTCTGGGGATCCAGCGCTGACTCAATCCCATCCATCTTCTCTAAAAGTTGCGCAAGCCCCTCACCCAGGCCCTCCTCCTCAAGATTAACCCCCATCTCAGATTTCAGAAAATCTTTAAGATTGTTTTGCTCCTTAAAATTCCCCTGAGCGACTAAAAATCCCCCGTGCACCATTGAAGCGATAGGGTGTTTCATAGCCATAAGATCGGAAGGATCGATATCAATTTTGCCATAAACGGTTACACGTCCATCAAGATGTAAGGGGTTGCCTTTTTTCTGTTCTATATCAAATACCATTTTTTCACTCCCGATCTTTTTTATTTTTTTCTGGTGTAGTTGCTACTATGGCCCTAAACATCACAATTGTAGAGATAAATATAAATATGTGCCAAATCCAATTGTTTTTAACCCCTGCAAAAGCCACGATCACATTTCCAAGGATAACCGGAGTCGATGCAAAAGAAGCGATCCTGAAAAACTGATTTATTTTTCTCTTCTTCTCTATTCTAAACAGAAACGCCGCAATACCCAGAAACAGAACACTGCTAGTTATTACAAACAGAAAAAATACCGAGCTCCAGATCAAAGAATTTAAAAAGAGACTAAACATATTACGAACAAGAACGCTTCGAATTAATGAAGGGGTAAAAGAAAAGTCGCTTTCTCCCAAAAACCTGGAGTAAGGTATCACAATCTCAGATGAGGTGAAGGGCTGAAGCACCACACTGGTTTTATTCATCAAAATACCAGGCTTACGCTCCCCGTCCCACTCTTTTGCCTGAGTGTCTACTACCAGAAAGGTGTCTGGCATAGCAGCAAATATATGGGGATAAATGACCATCCGGTCCAGTATAGCAGAAAGGGAACGAGTGGATGGTATATAGGGTTCGGGGCGGTTAGGGTAAAGCTTACCCTCTTTTATCTCCATTTCAGAGAACAGCTGCGATAAAGGTGTGGCTATTCCCCGCTCTGTATCGATGATGTAATAGGTTTTAAAGAGGCTTGTAAGAATTGTAGCGAAGACAAAAAGTTTAAAAAGATACCCAGTAATCTTTAAACGCGACGCGCCAAGCACTTCACGGTAAAACAACGGTTCAAAGATACTACGATGAAGCTCTGAAAAGAATTTCACATCTTACCTTGTTTAGCATAGTTCTTTAGATATCGAAAAAATTGCAATAGAGAGTAAAATAGAAGATGCCCTGCAAACTCCAAACATTTTTCCTCATGTGGGGCCCGCTGATCACATCCTCTCGTGCTTTAAAATAGATATAAGCAACCAAAACCCCATCAACCCTGCAGCAACAAAGCCTGCCAACCCTATCACCGGCATACCATAGACCACCGGTGGAATACCGGAAAGCACCACAATGGATGAGCCCATCACAAGAGCAGCCAACACAATCCCAAATACCAATCTGTTAGCCGCCTGCTCAATTTTTTTTAGAAATGGATTTAATCCCATGTGCTCAAATTCAAGATGCACCTTGCCGGATTTAACCAGCGCAATGATATCCCTGGCATCGTTGGGCAGATCGCGCATAAAAGTGAAGATATCCTGTGCGGAATCAGCAGACTGCCTCAGTACAGAGCGGGGGCTGAACTGTTCTTTGATTAGATCTTTGGCAAATGGTTCTAAATGCTCAAGCATATTAAACCGAGGATCGAGTTTGTAACCGATCCCCTCAATGGTGACCAGAGCTTTTACCAAAAGATAGAAGCCTGGAATAAGCCTAAGGCGATAAGCTCTGAGGATCTGCGATAAACGGTTTAGTATCTCCCCCACGTTTATCTCTCCAAGTGGTCGTGAGGCATATTCCTGAATCAACTCAGCCATCGCATACTCCAGCTCATCACCCTTTCTGGACTGTTGATCAGAGATTTCATGAAGCGTACGTACAATTCTTTTGGAATCTCCATTGGCGATGCCTATGATTATGGAACTCAGATACCCCCGGGAAGTAGGGGTCAGTATACCGGTCATCCCCAAATCAAGAATACAGATTGTATTGTCATCTTTTATAAGGATATTGCCGGGGTGGGGATCAGCATGGAAAAAGCCATGGCGAAATATCTGTTTTAAAACAATGATGGCCCCTCTTCGGGCAATCTCCTGAGGGTCATGCCCTTTTCGACAAAGCTCTTTAATGTTGGTTATCTTTATACCATTAATGAATTCTGTGGTGATCACTCTTTTGGTGGTGAGTTGATGAAACACCTGTGGAATGTAGATAGTAGGATCATCCTCAAAGTTTCTTCTAAAATGATCGAAATGAAGGGCTTCAGTTGTAAAATCCAGCTCTTTTCTGATTGCACTGGCAAATTCATCCACAAGCTGCACAGGATTAAACACTTCCATTCCCTGTACATGCTTCTGCATAAGAAAAGCAATGCGGTACATGATCTCCAAATCTACAGTGATCATGTCGGTGATATCAGGCCTTTGCACCTTAACGGCGACCTGGGTTCCGTCATGAAGCTCAGCCTTGTGCACCTGAGCCATTGAAGCAGAAGCAAAGGGCACGTACTGAAAGGTCTTAAACAGCTCCTCAACCGGTTTCTTCAATTGCGATTCGATTAATGCCACTGACTCTTCTTTATCGAAGGGCGGCACATCATCCTGAAGCCCTTCAAGGGCGTCTATCAACTCTGTGGGCAGTATATCGGGCCTGTTTGAAGCAAATTGACCTAATTTAATGAATGTGGGACCTAACTCCTCAAATGAAAGACGAACCCTGTCCCACCGTGAAATCCCTCGCAGTTGTCTGGTTTTTTTTCTGCGAAATATTTTCCTGCCGGCAGTAAAATAGCGTTCTAAATTGAGACGAGACAGTATATCGCCAAATCCATACTTTACCAGTACTGAAGCGATTTCACCGTATCTGCCTATATGGCGGTAATGTATTGCACCTTTAGGCTTCTTTCTGTAACCGTTCACTTCTTATCCCGTGACTCGCAATCATTTTCAAGTTTGCTAACCCTTTTTTCAAGACTCTTGAGTTCTTCCTGGGTGCAAATATTGACCTTTTTAAGGGCGCTATCTACTCTTTCATTCACCATTTTCTCTATAGAAGCTTTAGTTTCTTCTGATTTTTTCACAAGCTCATCAACGAATTTCTTTCCCTCTGCTTCACTCATCTTTGCATCTGAGGCGATCTTTCTGGCACTCTCCTCAACCTTCTCACGAGTCATAACAGCCAAACCAAGCGCAGCGTAAACACTTTTTCTCATAAGGTCGATCATAGTAAATCCTCCCCTTTTAAGTGGTTAAACTTCTGTTACCTTTTTAAAATACTATTTCCAACCAATATATATATTTCAATGGACTAAAATAATGCAACACCTATTCCAAAGTATTTAACGGTAGTTCAAATACACCCAATTTTTACCACCTCAAAGTAGTAATAGTTTTTTTGCTAATTAAAACCGGTCACAAGCCATGAGTACTAAAGCTACAATAGTTTTTTTATTAAAAGCAGTGTTAACGATTGCTCCATTTGTATGGATCTATGCTCAAACCAATATACATGATGTTTTGAGAATCGTTAAAACGGTGCCCGTTCACCTGCTTTTTTTAGTAATTTTCTTCTCCTTTCTGATTCACCTGTCTCAGGGGGTTAAATGGTGGTTTCTTCTTAGAAGATTCAACTCCCAAATACCACTGCGGGAGACACTGAAAGTACACCTTCTGGGCTCTTTTTACTCGATTGCATTCCCTACCAGCGCAGCACAGGATCTGCTCCGGGCAGCGCTTCTGAGCAGATCTCACCCCGGCTCCCAGGCCTGGGCATCTTCATGGATGAGCAGGTTTATCGGACTATTTGCCCTTTTGGTGCTCTCTACCTGGGGCACCGCAATGCTTGACTCCACTATTCTGCCACCCGGCTTCCGTTCCTCACTGTTTACCGTATTTGCAATGGTAGCATTTATCGGGGCAATCTCGTTTTCAAAAAAAATCACCCGACCAGTGCGCAAAGTGGTTTCAAAGGTTATAAGCCCCAAACCCCTAAGTTTTATCGAAAACATAAGAGAAGGTGTGTACGCCTATAAAAGCTCCTACAGTACACTCCTTGGCTCCTTTTTTATCTCCGCAGCAATACACCTGCTAATCATTGCTAACACAACATTTCTGATATACATTATTACTGGTAATTTTTTCTTTCTGGAGTGCCTGGCATTTATTCCGCTCATTGAGATTTTAAGCATCTCACTGCCTCTGACACCAGGAGGGATTGGGGTCAGGGAAGCACTGATAGCAATTATGTTTCGACAACTTGAGCTTGGCCCTGACCATCTTGGATCGTACGTATTGATTAGTTTACTTTGCTACTTTTTGCCTAAAGTAACCGGAAGCCTACTCCTCATTCCCCATATACTGAGAAGAAAACAGTGACACGTTTATTGGCAACCAAACAAAACAGCACCCGGAAAATCCTTAAAAAGCTCCCCAACAGTACTATCCGCGCCAACTACATCTACGCTTTTACCAGTTAACACATTCTTGAAATGATTAGGAAAAGAAGCAGGAACCTCAACAGCTGTAGTACTCCATACCTGATCTGAGTTGGAAAGTGAAGAATTCTGCTGGTAAACATTGGTAAGCAGACGCGGCACAACAGCGATAAGGTACTGATCATTATGGTGACGGGAGAAGGCCACTAAATGATTTTTATGCTCTCCCTCTATTCTCAGAGGAGCATATGAGCCGCATTCAAATAGTGTGGGGCAGCTATTGCGTAATTTAAGCAATTGGTGAAGCAAAAAAAGCTTTACAGCCCCATTTTCAGGGTGAGATAAACTTTTGGTTAAAAAGTCACAGTAATCCTGCTCCTCCATTATTGCGATATCAGAAAGCATGGAACTTCGCAGGTCATAATCAACGGGCCTTCTGTTGTCAGGATCCACAAGATTAAGATCCCATAGTTCTGTTCCCTGATAGAGATCCGGTACACCAGGTGAACAGCATTTAAGTATAAGCTGGGAGAGAGAATTACGTACCCCATACCATGCGATTTTTTCCTGAAAGGGGATGAATATGTCGAAAAAGGATTTGTTGAGCTGGCGATCAAGAACGGAGTTTATAAAATCTCTCAATATATTCTCAAACTCCTCATCGGGTTTTATCCATTCGGTGTGAACTTTGGCTTCCCGGGCAGCTTTGAGCGTGTATGCTTGTATTCGTTCAATGAATTGCTCAAAGTTAGCTTGTTCAAAGGGCCATGAGCCTAAAAGTGTCTGATAGAGAAATATTTCATCATTACCATCCGGGAGCAGCTCACCCTTAATCTTCTTTTTAAAATTTTTATTGATTCGTGCAAATTCCTTAAGCATCCGCTCCCACTCATTGGGGATTTCAGAAAGCACCCCAATGCGCATCCTTGCATCTTCTCCCCTTTTGGTATCATGAGTTGAAGTTGCATTAAGGGTATGCGGTGTTAGATGAAACCTTTTTTGGTTAAATTTGTGAAAAGCTCCCCTTTGCACGCCAAATTTATCCGGATAGCCACCGACTTCGTTAAGAGAGATCAGCCTGTTGTAATCATAAAGCGTGGTGTCTTCGAGCCCCTTTGCCATCAACGGCCCACTAAACTGCTGAAAACGCATTATTATGTTAAGCCACTGCTGCTGAGTGTGTTCAGAGGCGCTTGGGTCCAATCGTAAATAGAGATAGTGTTCAATAAACTCAAGCTCCCGAATAAAAGCAGGATTGTTCTTTTTAACTATAAAAAAAGTTTCGTCTAAAATTTGGATATCTTCGCGGTTCAGTGTTCCTGAATGTATGTAGGTACGATACACCGGAAAAAAGGCCAGAAGTTCAATAATTGCACTTCTTAAACCATGCATGGTCATATCGGTGCCGCGGCGGTCAGTTGAACTAACCTTTTTTATCAAGAGTGCAAGATTGTCGATGTCACCGGCCATGTGACGGTTTATAATGAGGCGCTTTTTCTCTAAAAGAAGAGTGTTAAAATCCCGGTACTCTCCTGAAAAGCGCTTATATAGCTTCTCAAACCTCTTCTCATTACCGCTCTGGGACATCATCTGTGAAACCATATTCATAAAATCGTATCCGGTGGTTCCCTGAACCGGCCAATCGCCTCTGAGATACTCATCATGTGCCAATATCTTCTCTACTATAAGATAAAGATCGGGTATCTGATTTCTAAGACGCTCCAGATACTTACGTGGATTATACAACCCATCGATATGATCGATCCTGAGACCGGTAAACACCCCCTTATTTGCCATACTTAGAATCAAAGCATGAAAATCCACAAACACATGTTCATCTTCTGCTCTTACCGATATAAGATCATTTACAGTGAAAAAACGTCGGTAATTGAGTTCCTCGGTTGCCACTTTCCAGTAACTGAGTTTAAAAAACTGCTCGGAGTGAAGCGCATCAAGAAGCGAGAAGCTGCTTGGATCGCCCTCTTTTCCATTGAATTCAGTGAGATTTTCATCAATGAATTCTGCTATTGTGCTATCTGCACTGCAAAGCTCCCAAAGCATAGTTTTGGCAAATGAAACCTGTCCCTTTCTTTCCTCCGATTCTGTGGCAGAGTTGAGGTTTTTTACAATGTACAGTACTCCCAGAAGCTTTATGAGCCCTGAGTGAGTGTTTCCCAAATCCGCTTTCAGGCGATCTATTCTATGACTAAGCACATTTGCATAGGTTTCAATTTTAAGGGGGAAACGATGTTCATAGTAATTAAAGAAAAACCCTTCCCGCTCGTAGGTTAGCTTTATCTGCCCCCCTTCCAGACATTCTTTATAGAGATCCCCAAGTATAGGGAGCAGTAATTTACCTCGTAAGCTCTCATAAGGGTGCTCCCAGTCGATATCAAAGTAGTTATAGGCTGCTGAAGCGGGTCCGTTTTCAAGAATATCCATCAGAAATTCGTTGCCACTATCGATTGCCATATGATTTGGAACGATGTCCTGAAGCCAGCCCAATCCTTTAGCTTGAACGGTCTCCATGAGGTGCTCAAATTCAACCCTGGTACCAATGTCTGGATTAAGTTCCTGATTATTAACTACATCATAGCCATGAGTGCTGCCCTTTCTTGCCTTAAAAATTGGTGAGGCATAGATATCGGAAATCCCTAATTTTTCAAGATAATCGAGAATACTACGGGCATTATTGAACGTGAAATTTGCATTGAATTGGAGTCGGTAGGTAGAACGTGGTGTTTTCATAACTTTTTCTTATGGTGGTTAAAATGAAACATTTTTTTTCTAAGAAAGTATTGTTGAGCAAATCAGATACCACCATAGAATCCAAAAGACCTTACCTCAGAGATTATACCTGAAAAAATTAAAAAGACGGTCTTATTATAATGAGAGGACAAAAACCATACAGGTTACTTTAGATCTTTAAGAAAGTTTTGAGCTCTGTCTTTATAGTCACTTGCCGGATAACGATCTATAAGCATCTGCAGCGCTTCTCTGGCTTCACGGACCTGCCCCATCCTTATAAACGAGAGACCCAGTTTAAACATTGCGTCTTCAGCCTTTGGAGCGTTATTCAGTGATAGAACTCTCCTGAATGCACTTACTGCCGAAGCGAAATCTCCCATTGCATAGTAACTCTCCCCTACCCAGTACTGAGCATCCTGAGCCCAACTACCCTCAGGAAAATTTTCAACCACCTGTGAGAAGAGTCGTTTTGACTGGTTAAAATTTCTTGCATTATAAGCCTGCAGCCCTTTGCGGTAAATTTCATAGTCCTGAGAGGGGGATAGCAGGGCCGATGCACTTGAAGGGCTAAAAGTGGCAGGTGGTCTGCTTTGAGCTGCTCTTTGAGGAGCTGGGGAGTTTTCTATAGCCTTTACTATGCTATAAAGATCCTTATATGCCTCAATGAGTAGTGCTAAACGAGTTTCAATCTCGGCGATCTTTGCGATCGAAACACTGGACACCTCTTCAGAAAGTAGTACAATCTGATTATCCAGATCCACCACCTGAGAGCGAAGCACCTGAAGATCAAGATGTGTCTCCTGGGCCATCCTCAACGCTTCATCTGAATTTTCTTTCACATGGATAACGTCTATCTCCGGTAACAGAGCCTCCATTTCAAGCTGCTGACTGGAAGCTGCGCACCCGCCCAAAATCACAAGTAGCATAAGAGAAAGGAACAAGCCCCAATGACACATCCATTTTCTATAATAATCACCCATTATCGACTCCTCACCTCTAATTGCCCCAAAAAGCTCCATAGAGCCTCAATTCAAGCCTTTATTTGCCTTAAAAATCAAAACACCGTTCAATTTAAAAGCATATAAAAGGTTATTTATGTTCATTATATTATTTTTAATAAAAACTGTCCAAAAAAGATTGAATTTTAAATTTGTGATAGCCATAAGAAAGTACGTATTTTAGAGACTGGCATATTATGCACTCATCGGGCGTAGTATGCAAAGGTACTGCAATTAAATACTTGTGGTTAGGGATCTTCAATTAAGCACACTGATACAATCTTTAAAACAATTTTAGTTGTTGCAGCAAATTTGGAGAAAAGCATCTCCCAAAGGTTTTGAAAAATTATGCTTATTTATAGATATATTATAAGGGAACTTATTTTCCCCTTTATTGCATCACTGGGCATCATTGTTTTTCTCTTCATTATGCAACAGGCAATGGTCCTCCTTAACCGTATTGTTTCACGAGGACTTGATCCTGCAGTGGTATTTGAAATCTTTGTGATCCAGCTTGGATGGATACTGGCACTTGCCATACCAATGGCCGTTCTTACCTCAACCCTTATGACTTTTGGACGAATGTCCGGAGATAATGAGATAACAGCCATAAAGGCATCGGGGTCAAGTATGTTTCCCCTTCTCATTCCCGTTTTTAGTGCTGGACTTGTGGTTACAGTAGGTCTATTTTACTTTCACGATCTCATTCTTCCCGAAGCTAACCACAGAGCATCTAAACTACTCTCAGACATTAGCCGAACACAACCGGCAGCATTTATAGAACCAGGGGTTTTAATACAGGATTTTGAAGACTATACGCTCTATACCCATGATGTAGACCCGGTAACGGGTGATCTGTCAGGAATACGAATCATGACCGACGCAGCAGGACAGGATCCAACAGTAACTGTAGCTGCAAGCGGAAATGTGCGAATGACCAACGACCAGAGGTTTTTAAAACTCACCCTCCATAACGGAGAGACCCATAGCTATCCCCGTGATGCTGATCAGGAATATTATATCGGAGAATTTGAAAAACAGGTTATATACATCCAAAATGTGGATAGCAGACTTCAACGCACCGAATCGGATTACAGAGGTAACAGAGAAAAAACTATCGCTATGATGCTTAGTGATGTCGAAGATTTAAGGGAAGCGAACCAAAACATCTTAGTTAACCATCATAAAATCATCGATACCCTCAGTGCTCAGATGACACGTTACGACTCACTAAACAAAGTACTTCCTTATGATTCAGAACAAACCGACATTATGTCATTTGATAAGTGGATCCAACATTACGGTAAATCGATACCGGTAGCATCCAATGAAGTTTTGAAGAATAAAGATGCTCTACAGCGGGTAATCAGGCGTAAACATTCAAATGACCTTTCAATTGCTCAGTACATGGTTGAGGTTCATAAAAAGTATGCTATTCCTGCAGCGGTTCTGCTTTTTGTGCTCATAGGTGCTCCACTTGGGATTATGGCAAAAAGGGGCGGATTAGCTGTAGGGGGAAGCTACAGCTTGTTTTTCTTTATAATTTACTGGGCTTTTTTAATTGTGGGTGAATCCTGGGCTGATAATCTTATAATATCACCCTTTTTGGGTATGTGGTCGGGCAACATACTGATTGCTATTGCAGGATTGGTTCTTCTGTATTTTATGCTGCAGGAAAAAACAATCCGCTTCGATTTTGTTAAACATTTTTTTGCATTTCTGACCAAAAACCAACTTATTAAATCGATCAGCAAGTCTTTTATATTCAAAATTCCCGGCATTATCTTTTTATTACCCAAAATCATAACCAGAAAATGTATCAAAATTCTACCCACCTATCTGATGGGTCAATTTCTCAGTTATACTATTGGGCTTCTGATCGCTGTTTTGGTTATATTCGTAGTTGTAGATTACGTAAGTAATCTACGTCGTTTCGAGCATGCAACTCTGCTTGAGGCGCTTCTGTATTACTGGTACTATTTACCCTGGTTGATACAAACAATGCTCCCGGTAGTTTTGCTGCTTGCATCTATGTTTGCTATGGGAAAGTTGGTAAAACAAAGTGAACTAACAGCGATTAAAGCCGCCGGTGTTAATATACGTCAGCTTACATTTCCGTTGCTTGGATTTGCACTTTTTCTCAGTGTTGCAGCCTTTTACGGTGGTGAGGTTATCTTACCACTGGCAAATGAACGCCGTGCAGAGTTGAGTGAACAGTTCAGGCACCCACCATCAATGCGTGACTCGAGGCAACCGGGGCGTCGTGAGTACAGAAGAAATTTTTTCTACTTTGGTGATCCAAACACGATGTATGTGTTTAAAGAATTCAGCACAAACCCTCAGTTTGCACGTCAGATACAACGACTCTCCTTTAGAGAAGATGGTTTAATGCAAAGAATTGATGCTGAAGAGATGGTGTATGATGAAAACAGTGGATGGAAATTTCTAAACGGGCAAATAAGATCATTTGGCAGAAAAGACAGTATTTTATTAACTTTCGATACTCTTGATGACGATGTTCTTACTTCAAAACCGCACGATATGGTAAAATACGTAAGATCAAAAAGAGAGATGAGTTACTGGGAACTTAAAAACTATATAGAAATATCCAGGCAAAGAGGTGAACAGGTACAGCGCCACAAAGCGGAATTACATTTTAAAATCGCCCTTCCTTTGATGAACTTTTTAGTAATTCTTCTTGGAGTAGCTATAACTGCCCGTACAGGAAGAAAAGGGGGACCGATTAATTTTGCTATTGGTCTTATGATGGTGTTTGCTTATTGGATTATCTCCCGCAGTACTATGGTGTTAGCACAAAACGGAACAATCACTCCCCTTGCCGGTGCCTGGATTGGAAATATTATATTCACTGTTATAGGAATAATTCTTTACAGAAAGGCTGCACACTGAGTATATGCGTCATAAAATTCTTCTAATCGATGATAACCATGACACACTGGACCTTCTGGAACTTCTGCTTTATAAAAGTTTTGAAATTGTTACCGCAATGAATGGATTTGAAGGACTGAAAAAAGCACAAGAAGAAAAACCACATCTAATTATTACCGATATAATGATGCCTATAATGGACGGTATTCGATTCTATAATAACCTGAAAAAAGAAGAGTCGATTAAAAAAACTCCTGTCATAGCTACGAGCTCTTTTCTTAAAAAAATCACCTACAAAAGCCTCCTTAATATGGGATTCAATGGAGTTGTTTCCAAGCCGGTAAAGAGAGAAGAAGTGTTTAGCGCTATAGAAAAGATCTTGGCAGATAAAAATTTCTCAAGCAATGCAAATGAGGCCTTAAACTCATGAAGAAAAGAATCACCAGTATCTCACTGCTGCTTATTCTAACTTTAATCATACCAGTATTGTATGAAAACGTTTCAGAAAACTTCACAACAATTCTAATCTCTTTTGCTCTTTTTCTCTCTTTTACAATGCTCTACTATAAACCCAAAAAACTAAAACTGAGTGACAGTTTTCCCTCTGGTAACAAAACAAAAGAGAATCCATTAATAAGTATTGCACAAAAGGACATAGTCAGCGACACTAATCGCCTTAGTCTTATCTCTTTAAGTAATGAAACGTGTCATAACGAGTGGTCTAAAACAGAGAAAATAATAAACGACGTTCTCGATCAGTTCTTAATGCTTATTAACAGTAGAATAGATGCTAACACAATTGCTGTTTTTTTCCCTTTGAATGAAGAGCAGTATACAATCCGTCGGTACCATTCCAAAACTGAATTGGTTAACTCTGAGGCGGTAATCAATCCCGGTGTTGGGATTCTGGGAAATTTCTTTAAAAATGGTCTGAAACCACTTAATCTTTCAGAAATACCAAATGACAGTATCACTCTATATTACTACAAAAAAGACGCATCGGTTCGCTCATTAATGGCCAGCCCCATAATAGTAAATGGAGTAGAACGTGGAGCAATTATTGTAGACAGCAAAAAGAAAAACCATTTCTGTGATGAAGATCATGCATATCTTAATACCACTGCAACAATACTCGGTCAATCAGTTTACAGCACTTACATGCACACAGAACACAGACTTGAACATGCACGCTTTGCTTCTATGAGCAATATTGAAAAAGAGTTCTTCCGCAATTTAGACCTCGATACGATTCTTGATACTATAATGGAAGTTATCCTTCTTGTGCTCTCCTACGATCGCCTGACCATAAGTACTTTAGATGAAAGTTGCTCTCAGGCAACAATCGTACGAGTAGCAGGGGCAGACAGTAATAAATTTCTACAGAGCAGCTTTGACCTTACAGAGAAATCTCTTGCCAGCATAGTGTATTCTAAAAACCTAAGCTTTTTCAGAAACTATGCTAAAGATCATTATGAAATACGCTATTTTAAAAATGAACCAAAATCAGAACAATTACAAAGCTTTATGGCTTTACCTATAGGTGTTGCAGAGAGCAGGGGCATGATTCTTATTGAATCCCAGCACAAAAACTTCTACACACAGTCCAGCCTTGATTTGGTGAGCAGACTTGCCACAAGCGCGGGGCTTGCAATAGAGAAATATGCCGTTTTAAAAGAAGCAGAGAATCAGGCAACACATGATGGATTGACAAGTCTTCTCAATCACCGTGAATTCCAAAACGTGCTCTCTGATGAAATAACTCGTTCGATAAGATACAATGATCCTCTTATATTGGTTCTTTGTGATATCGATCATTTTAAAAAGCTCAATGATACCTATGGACACCAATTTGGTGATGAGGTTTTAAAAGGAATAGCCAACAGATTGAAAATAAGTATCAGGGATGGAATTGATATTTCCGCCCGATATGGTGGTGAAGAATTCGCACTCATACTTGTTAAAACGGATGACAGCATTGCTATTGAAACGGTAGAGAGGATTCGTCAGAAAATCTCTTCAGAATGCTTTAAAGCTCCTAATGGTGATGATGTCCAGGTCACTATGAGTTTTGGAATAGCACAGTATGGAAAAGATGCAAGACATATGAATGATCTTATCAAAAAGGCAGACAAGGCACTGTACAGAGCAAAAGATAAAGGTAGAAACCGAATAGAACTATTTTAAGTTCAGCAGATGATATCTGCAATATCAGAAACTGTTTTGCAGGGTATAAGTGACAGGATGCTTTTGCATTGTTCGTACCAGTCAGCTTTACCTACCGGTTTGGTCACCGCACACTCCTTAAAACCCATTCTTGCCAGCTCCTTAAGACGAATAGCCATATTGTTTACTGATCTTACCTCACCACCCAATCCAAGTTCCCCAATAAAAGCTAAATCATGTTTTATGGGCAGATTGCGAAACGATGAATACAGTGCAGCCACAACCCCCAAATCGGCAGCCGGTTCATGTACACTTAACCCTCCGGCAACATTGAAAAAAACATCATGATCTCCAAGCACCAAACCACCATACTTTTCCATAACAGCGATCAGCAAAGAAAGTTTTCTTTGATTTATACCCGACGCTACTCGTTGGGGTAATCCAAAGTGAGATCTGTTAACAAGGGCCTGAAGCTCAACAGCAATAACCCTTGAGCCCTCAAGTAACGGTGTAACAGAAGTACCAGCCTGTGGTCTTTCACGCTTTAACATGAAAAACTCAGATGCGTTTCTCTCTTCTTTTAATCCCTTATCAGTCATAGAGAAGAAAGCAATCTCACCTGCCGGACCAAATCTATTTTTAACAGCCCTTAAAATGCGATAATTATAAACCCCTTCACCTTCAAACTGCAGAACAGTATCGACCATATGCTCTAAAACCCTTGGCCCTGCAATCGCCCCCTCTTTTGTAACATGCCCTACTAAGATTATACTTACCTGTTCAGTTTTGGCGAATCGAAGAAGCATAGCACCACATTCTCTTATTTGTGAAACGCTTCCTGGCGCGCTCTCCAGAGTTTCTGTAAAGGCAGTTTGAATAGAGTCGATTACTACAATCTGAGGCTTTTGCTTCTGAAACGTTTGAATCATCGATTCAATATTTGTTTCGGCAAACACTTTAATAGAGGCATTTTGTACTTCAAGCCTTCTGGCACGCAACGCTACCTGTTGAGCAGATTCTTCCCCGGTTACATACAGTACACTTTTACCATCTTCTGCCCAACAAGACATTATCTGAAGTAACAGGGTAGATTTTCCAATCCCCGGGTCCCCTCCCAGAAGCACAAATCCACCCTCCACAAGCCCCCCTCCAAGTACCATATCTATATCACTAAAGGAGCTTTTATATCTACTGTGTGATATTGAATCACAATCACTCAGTAATTTGACAGTGCTGTTTTGTTCAGAAAGAGAAAAACCACCCGATGGTACTCTTTTGTTCACTTTAATTTCTGTAATGCTATCCCATAGCCCACAGCTTTCACACCTGCCATGCCACTTGGAATAATCCTGACCGCAGGAATTACATACATAAGCAGTTTTTATCTTTTTACTCTTCACAGCACTCTCAATAGAGTTTAAGTTTTATCCTGATTGTCATCATTTTTTTTCTCAGAGGAAACCGGCATTTGGAATTTTTTATTTCTTATATCAGCTTTTGACATAAACTTATCCACACTAATTTGGCCTGAATACGCCTCCTCTTCCTCCACTGCATAGTAGAGTTTACGCTGCCCTTTAATAAACTGTTGAATATAGGGGTTTCTCGATCTTCTAATCTCAGCCGGGGAGCCAAAGAAAATAATCTTACCCTCATGAATCATTGCGATTTTATCTGCTATTTTATACGCAGAGCTAATATCATGGGTAACAACTATGGAAGTCATATTCAGTTTGGAACGTAAAGTAAGGATAAGATCGTTAATTTTATCGGTCATTATGGGATCGAGCGCGGATGTTGGCTCATCGTAAAGCATAATCTCAGGTTTCATTATAATGGCCCTTGCCAGACCAACCCTGCTGCGCATTCCACCCGAAAGCTCAGAAGGCATTTTCGTTTTAAACTGCTCTCTAAGACCAACCATTTCAAGAGACTCACCAACCATCTTCTGTATTTGAGCCTCCTTTAAAGAAGTATGCTCTCTAAGAGGGAATGAGAGGTTTTCTCCAACATTCATAGAGTCAAACAGAGCAGCACCCTGGAAAAGAATACCAAATCGTTTCCTTACCTTATCAAAATCAGAATGTTTTGTAGTAGGTGAAGAGATAACTTCATTATCCAGCTTTATACAGCCACCATCGGGAAATATCAAACCAATAATGTGACGAAAAAGAACGGTTTTACCGCTCCCGGACTGCCCTATTACACAAAGTATTTCGCCCTTCTGCACCTCCATATTTATATCATCTAAAACAATTTGATTTCCAAAATGCTTTTTAAGATGTTCTATTTTCAGCATAATATTGTGCTACCTCAAATACTTTCTATAATGCCAGAAGCGCGATAATAAAGTCAAATACTAAAATCAAAACAGCGGCTACTACAACAGATTTGGTGGTCGCGTTTCCCACCCCTTCAGCGCCACCTTTTGACTGAAAACCAAAATGTGATCCGGTTAACGCAATTATTGCTCCAAATACCATAGTTTTTGCAACACCTACATATACATCCATAGGATCGAAGAAAAGCCTCAAACCACTTAAAAAACTATACACGGTCATATCCACACTCAAAGCTACAGTAAAGGTAGCTCCAATTATGGCCAGAAAATTAGCCCATATCACAAGCACCGGGAGCATAACTACACACGCTACAGTTTTGGGAACAATAAGATAGCGTATTGGATCGAGCCTAAGCACATTCATAGCATCCAGTTGCTCACTGCTTTTCATCGAAGCCACCTCAGCAGCAATACTGGTTGAAACCCTTCCCGCTACTACCATCGCCGTAATGACAGGCCCAAGCTCAGTTACGATACTTTTGCATACCAAAACACCCAAATATCTCAGTGGTATAAGTCCCCCCATCTGATAAACAGCTTGTGCAACTGTGGCAGATCCTAAAAACAGCGCAATTACCGAAACCAGTGGAAACGATTCCACCCCCAGGGTATACATGTGCTCAATTGTAATCCCTGGATTTTTATAAAGAAGATAAGCCCGTGTAAATGTCTGATAAACAAGAACGGAAAATTTTTGTACATTGCGAAAAAAATCCCCGATCTTTTCTGCAATACCAATTAAAAATGATCCAAACAGGGCAATAACTGAAACTACTACGTTCAAAACCCGGGTATCTCCTCTGCACGTTCTGAAAGGTTTTCAAAGCGTGCAAAATCTTTAACAAATGCAAGGTTGGCAGTACCAATAGGTCCGTTTCTCTGTTTTCCTACTATGATCTCTGCCTTTCCTTTGTTGTTCTCATCATCTTTATTATACACTTCATCACGATAAACGAACATAACAACATCGGCATCCTGCTCAATTGCCCCGGATTCTCTTAGATCAGAGAGTTGAGGCCTGTGATTTCCGGTACGCTGTTCTACCGCACGGGAGAGCTGAGAAAGAGCGATCACCGGCACATCAAGCTCTTTAGCCACCCCTTTAAGTGCCCGGCTGATCTGAGATATCTCCTGCTGACGACTCTCAACACGACTAGAAGAGCCCATAAGCTGAAGGTAGTCGATAATGATAAGTTGCAGATCATGCTGTGCTTTCAGTCGCCTGGCTTTGGCCCGTAACTCAAGAACTGTGATAGCAGGAGTATCGTCTATATAGATCGGTGCTTCAGATAAGGGACCTGCAGCAAGACTGAGTTTCGGAAAATCTCTCTTGGGAAGAGTACCACTTCTAAGGGCGTGCATATTCACCCTGGCCTCAGAACAAAGCATTCGCTGAACAAGCTGTGCTTTGGACATTTCAAGAGAGAATATCGCTGTAGGACATTTGGCTGACATTGCAGAATTTAAAGTTAAAGACAGAATAAAGGCGGTTTTACCCATTGAGGGTCTTCCGGCAATAATCACCATATCTCCCCGCTGAAGCCCGGTGGTCATGTCGTCCAGTTCCTTAAATCCGGTTGGTACCCCTTTAAATCCTCCTTTAGAATAGGACTCTATCTCTGCAAAAGTATGAGGAAGCAGTTGTCCGGTGGATTCAAATTTATTTTTAATCCTTGATTCTGAAATGTTAAATATCTTTGCTTCTGCGGAATCGAGTATAGACTGAGGTTCCTGTTCATTATCAAAACACTCTGTAGTTATTTCTGCTGCCACCGATATCAATTGACGAAGTATTGCTTTTTCTTTAAGAATATTAGAATAGTATTCAATATTACCCGATGTAGTAATATTTTCTACCAGTTCACTGAGATATACTTCCTCCCCTATTTCCAACAACCAACTTTTCTTCCTCAGCGCGTCTGCCAGGGTAATGATATCGATTGGATTACTCTTCTCAAAAAGATCACGCATACAAATAAAAATCTTCTGGTTTGCTGAAGAGTAAAAATCTTCTTCATTGAGAAGCTCAAGGGCAAGTACTGCAGCATTGGAATCAATGAGCATTGAACCAAGAATTGTCTTCTCAACATCCAGAGCCTGAGGTGGCAATCTGTCTGTAACCAAAAGTGATTTATCAGCAGAAGGTTTACTGTTCTTTGTTGGCATTTATGGTATCATCCTTTAACAATCTCTGTAATTTTTGAAGATCTTCCCAGGCGCTTCTTTTATATTGAGGCTGCCTCAGAAGTGCTGCTGGATGGTACGTTACCAGCAGTGGCGCCCCCATAAATTGATGCAGCTCTTTGCGCAACACTGCTATACCCTCTGTTCTGTTAAGCATAGTATGCGCTGCTATTCTCCCAAGAGCAAGATAGACCCTGGGCTGAATAATCTTAGCCTGCTGTTCAAGAATTGAGTAACAGGAGATAAGCTCTGCTGTTTCAGGACTTCTGTTTGATGGTGGGCGACATTTAAGCACATTGGTAATGAAAGTATCTTTATCTCTATTAATATTTATCGCACCAAGCATTTTATCCAATAACTCTCCTGCAGCACCGACAAAGGGAAGTCCTAAACGATCCTCTTCACCTCCGGGCGCTTCACCGACGACCATAAGAGGAGCCTCTACATTCCCGGCACCAAAAACCACCTTGTTTCGTCCGGCGCACAGAGGGCATGAGTTGCATTGCAAGACCTTAAAATAAAGCTCTTTTAGTTCTTCTCGTTTGGATTGTTTGTTTTTACTAGGTAAGGGAACCTCAGCAGCTTTAGCAGGTTGGGGCAAAGGTTTAAGTTTGTTGAGTTTAGAAAAAGCACTCTGTTGTGTGCCTGAGGGTGGTAAAACCTGGTTTGAGGGTGATTTAGAAATTTCTGCACTAACCTGATGTTTCTGGTTTTTTTGAACTACTTGAGGTTCCTGAGGATTAAATAAACGCTTAACCTCGAAATCATGGGAAAGTATCAGCTCCTCTACTCCAAATTCAAGCTGCTGTGCTATATACTTTGCGATCAGAGACGATCTATCCATAACTAAAGCCCCGTCACAGAACCCGCTATAGACTGAAGGATTGTCGCAGCTGCATCACTTTTATCCATCAACTCGTGATCTTCTTCACGCCCATCGGAGAACAATAAGGTTATCTTTGTAGATTCAGCACCAAGTGAACTGTCAACTCTGTTATATACCATCATATCACAATTTTTTTTATTCATCTTCTCTTTTGCCCGTTTAAGATTATCCCCGCTTTCAAGTGAAAAACCTACTAACAGGCGATTACCCTTAAGCTTGCCCAGCCCAGCTGTTATGTCAGGATTAGAACGCATATCTATGGAAAACTTGCCATCTTCCTTTCTATGTAGCTTTTTATCTGAATAACTTAAAGGGCGATAATCACTTACTGCCGCAGCCATGATGCAAACATCACAACTCGTAAATTCCTCTTCCAGAGCCTCTTTCATCTCAAGAGCTGTTTTCACCTCTCTGACTGTAACCCCGCAGGGAGGCTTAACCGATGCCGGCCCAGTGACCACCACCACTTCCGCTCCCATCAAAACAGCAGCTCTTGCTATAGCAGCTCCCATTTTGCCTGAAGAGCGATTGGTGATAACCCTCACCGGATCAACAGGCTCCTCTGTTGGTCCCGATGATATAAGGATCCGTTTATTAGCAAATATGTCTGATGCCTTTTGCGCAGACAACACATAGTGAGCCACATCCTCTATTTCGATCATTCTTCCAGGACCAGTTTTATTACAAGCCAGCTCTCCAACCCCAACAGGCAAAACAGTAACCCCCCGCTCTTTGAGGGTTAAAATATTAGCCTGGGTTGCTTTGCTGCTCCACATGACCGTATTCATAGCAGGGGCAATTATGATTTTTTCTTCAGCAACAGAAAGGCACAATGAAGTTAGCAGGTTGTCACCAATACCACATGCTATTTTGGCAATACTGTTTGCGGTAGCAGGGCAAATCAAAAAACGATCTGCCCATTGTGACAACCGTATATGGTTCATGTCATAATGGGCAGAACTATCACAATAAACCGGGTTTTCAGAAACTGTTCTTAGAGCCTCAGTACCTACCAGAGGCTTGGCATTTTCTGTAACTACAACCTTGACCTCACAACCCCGCTTCTTTAGCAGACGGATAAGCAGAGGTGTTTTATAGGCTGCGATTCCCCCTGTAATACCGAGAAGTATTCTCTTTGCAGTAGCCATCAGCCTTCAATTTCGGTTTCCTGATTCTCTACTACACTACCCTCAAAAAGGCGCTTCAGAGCAAGAGTGGTAGGTTTTTCCTTGGTGTCGATTATATCAAGGCGAATCTGATCATTGATAAAACGCGCTTCCTGTGAAGCCATAAGCACCGCTTTATAACGACTGATTCCCTTTTTTTCGAGTTTTTCAATTTCAAGTTCATACAAGTCCCGAGACATACACCCTCCAGTGCTTTTGCAGTTTTGCCCAAAGGCTTTTATTCAATATTCTGAATTTGTTCTCTAATTTTTTCGATATTTTCTTTTAAGCTCACAGAATAGTGAGAGATTTCGGTATCATTGGATTTTGACCCTATTGTATTGGCTTCTCTGTTCATTTCCTGAAGAAGAAACCCCATTCTTTTCCCCACTGGTTCATTGAGTTCAAAGTCTTCGCTAAACTTTTTTATATGAGCACGCATCCTGGTGCACTCTTCACTAATATCTATTCTATCTGCCATAATCGCCACCTCAGCAGCAATTCGCTGTGGTTCTACAGAGGTAGAAAGCATTTTATCTATGCGATTATTGAGTGCATCGGCATACTCCGGTATTCTCTGCGGAGCCCTTGTTTCAACCTTCTCCACAATCTGAGCAATTTCATCTAAAATCTTTTTAAGATCTTTAACCATGTATGCAGCTTCAGCTTCCCGGGTCTGCTGAAAAGAAGCTATCGACTTTAACAGTACCGGTCTTAAATGCTTCCAAAGCTCCTCATCATTATGTTCAACAGATTCGGTTTTGATAAAATCACTAAATTGAAGCAAATCGCTTAGTGACACCTCACCTGCAAGCTCATAAACATCTTTAACTTCGCGAAATATTCTTACATAATTTTCCACCGAACTCTTATCATAGGTGAGCTTTGTGTCCTCATCTTCTCTGTCACAAGAGATAAGAACGGTTACACTACCTCTGCTTACTACCGATGTAATCTCTTTTTTGATCTTTTGTTCAAGATTTGCGGCAAATCTGGGTTGTCGAATCTGCATCTCAAGAAAGCGATTATTTACACCTCTGATTTCGACCCTATAGGTTCCTGATGGTGTTTCGCCTTCGGCAAGCCCGAAGCCAGTCATACTACGAATGGGCATATGATCCTTAAAACCTCTGAAGATGGTTAGGTTGAGTTTTCAAAGTAACTGGGGTAAACTACATAAATATATATTATAGTACTCTGTATTACAATCAGTTCAAATAAGTATGAAAATAATGTACCATTTTCTACCAATTCTGCTGCATTTTAAAAAAAAATAATTCGCTGAGCCCTTATTTCTATGTTCCGTATAAACCTTTTCTTAAACTATATTATAGCCAGTGTTTTTTAATTCTTTTCTCCTCATTTTGGGGTATTCTCCTGAGATGACAAGCCCTGAGTGAGGCATTTCAATTATAAGGAACAATAATTCAAATGGGTGACTGCCCTTCATTAGAAATTATCCATGATTATAAACAACTCCCATCACAGGAGATGGCCCTGCAGGAGATGGCCTGTTTAATCTATGAGGGGGAAAATGTTTCGCCCAAACAAACTGTTTCACTTATCTTGTGCTCAGATTATATAATAAAAAGACTAAACCGAGATTACCGAAAGCAGGATAAGGCAACAGATGTGTTGTCTTTCAGGTTTAATGAACCAGATTTTCTTGGAGAGATATACATTTCCTTACAAAGAACCAGTCTTCAGGCCCGCCGCTACGGGCTAAGTTACGAACAGGAGTTGCTGAGGCTTTTTGTACATGGTATGTTCCATCTCCTTGGCTATGATCACCAGGATTCTGCTCAACGACAGGAGATGGAATCCAAAGAACGGAAGTATTTTGACGTTTAGAGTTTAAGTTTGTTTTTTTTACCGTTACCGGGGATTTTTACATAATTTTAAAACCGTATAAAACGTAATCACTGTGTTTTTTCTGTATTATTACAAGGAGGTTTCTTTTTGGATTATGGTCCATCCGGACTGTTCTACATAGTAGGATTGATCCTAAGTTTCTTATTTTCAGCTTTTTTTTCGACTGTAAAAATCGTCTTTTCGTCAGTAAACAGAAACATTACAGCTGATGATGAATACCTGCGCTATTATACTTCAAAAATAACCGATATAATCGAAAATAAAAATTTATTCAGCGGAATTGTAGCGTTTGGAAAAACAACTGCCAATATTGCTTTTGCTTACTTTTCTTTGTCTTACTTTGGGTTAATCGCACCCCAAATGACAATGTTTCAACACTGGGCAATTTCGTTTCTTTTTTCAATCGTTTTTCTTAATCTCTTTGCGCACCACATACCAAGAGCACTGGCATTTAAATCTTTCCGAAGCTATATCGCTCCATCATACTATATCTATCGGATAACAGGATGGTTTTTTATTCCTTTTGTAACATTTTTCCTTCTTATATACAAACTTTTACTTAAACTCCTTAAGTATGATGAAAAGCTCTTTTTCCTTACTGATCAGGAAAAGGCAAGAATGAGTGCTACCGGTGAGGTTGATGAAGCTCTTAATGAAGAGGAAAAGGAGATGATAAGGAGCATTTTTGATCTCAGTGAGACCACAGTTGATGAAATAATGGTACCCAGAATTGATATGAAAGGCCTCGACATCTCTTCGGATATGCACTCAGTACTGAAAATTATCAGAGAAGAGGGGCACTCAAGAATTCCGGTATTTAAAGAAACTATAGACAACATTGTGGGCCTGATCTATGCCAAAGACATCCTAAGCTGGTTGTCTGAAAACCGTATTGAAGATTTTTCTATGGCTTCCATGGTCAAAAAAGCCCATTTTGTGCCTATGGGTAAAAAGGTAAATGATCTCATGCGGGTATTTAAAGTAAAACATATCCATCTTGCTATTGTTGTCGATGAGTATGGTGGAACCGCAGGGATGGTAACCATGGAGGATATCCTGGAGGAGATTGTGGGGGATATTCAGGATGAGTACGACGTGGAAGAGAGAGAGATTATTCAGATATCCCAGAATACATTTTTGGTTGATCCACATATAGACCTTGACGACCTTAGTGAGGAGCTTAGAGTTCCTTTGGAACAGGAAGGTGTAGATTACAACACCCTCGGAGGTCTTGTTTATCACGAAATAGGCGACGTTCCACAGGAGAATGCACAATTTGATTTTTCGGGACTACATTTTACCGTGGTAAAAATGGATAATCAACGAATTGAAAAGGTTAAAGTGGAACTTCTTCAAAAACCTGAGCAAGGAACTACAGATACATTTTAATTAGAAAAGGGAGAGACCCACCTCTCCCCTTCTTCTCTTGCCTCCTTTTACTAACTCAGGGGTTAGTAGAAGAGGGACCGGGTTTATTTTTCCCAGCCGTAGTGCTTCTCTTCTCTTCTGCTCGCAATTGTGCAGGTTCTCCAGAGATGACATCTTTCTGAAGCTCGCCCTTTTTTTCTTCATTGTACTTTTCTACATCGCCTTTAAATCTATCTTCTGCCTGCAAAATCTTTTGCTCACCAGTGTCTTTTATCTTCTGCTTAATCTCCTGTGGTTTTTCCCCTACAACTTCCTTCTCTTTTTCTAAGCGAGGTAAGGCTGCACCAGCCACCAGCCCTGCAACCATGGCAATTGCCCCGGAAATCAGAGGGTTTTCATGTACAAAATCACTTGTCTTCTCTCCTGTCTGTTGCACTGACTCCGAAACCTTTGAAGAGAATTCATCAGCTTTTTGTTCAGCCTCCCCCTCCTTTTGGGTTATTTTTTCACGAATCTGCCCAGTTTCGGATTTCAGCTTCTCTTTTCCTTCAGTGATTTTTTCACCACCACCGGCTTTTTTATGCCCTTTTTCTTTATATTTACCAAACTCCTTTTGTTCTCCCTCCTCACCTTTTTTCTGATTTTCCCATAGTGCCCACGTTGCACCGGTTGCCATCATCATTACAGGTAAAGGATTTCTCCTAAAGGATTCGGCAAATGAATCTTTAACATTTGATAACCCTTTTTTTGCTCTCGACCTGTTTTCGGGTTTTCCAAAGTAATCCAGTACCCTGTCCACAACAGATTGAGGACGAAATCGTCCCTCCAGCGCTTCCATCAATATATCCATCGAATGACGAGTTTCATCTATGTCATGCTCTATCTCCTCAGAACCCTTATGTTTGCCCGTCTCGTCTACCGGATCCCATTGATGAATAGCCACATGACCATTACCCCCTATTTTCTTTTCCTGGTTATCCATTGCTTATCCTCCTTTAGAGAGTGAACTGTCTTTTGAGGTACTACTGATGTACCCTTAAAAGTTTTTAATGCTTTTTTGACAAAACCATACCCTATTAGCCCCACAATAACACCCGTTATTAGTGGCATAAGCCAAAGGGAAATAGCAGGCGATACTCCGGCCGCGATAAGCCCTACATAACCAAGCAATGTCAACCCCGCAAGCAAGAAAAGTATACCAGCATAGACTACCAAACCACCTGCCAACAGATAAGCTGAATTTTTTCCCAGACTTGAAACCTTCTCAGACGTTTCAGTCTTGGCAAGCTCAATCTGCTGTTTTATCATGGTGAAAGCTTCATCCCTGAGATCTTTTAAAAGATCACCTACCGATTCCTCCTCCACCGCTACATAACGATCCTTATCAAAACCATTCATAAGATACTCCTTTCACAATGCAGAAGTATTTATGACAAACACCTTACGATTTTAAAAACCTTGAAAGTGCCAAACCTGCCACAAACATTCCACCAATTGCAATATAGGGACTGCGCTTAGATACCTCATTAACATCCTTTACCAGCTCACTTGCATTATGCTCTTTAATATACCCTGCCAGTGAATCAAATTTCTCAACAGCCTTGTCACCAAATTGAGCCATAAAATCTTCTTTTTGATGAAGTTTATCAGCAGCAGAGTGAAGGGCTTCTGAAAGATTATTCAACTCAGTATCAAATACACTTTTTCCAGATTCGGCTAACTCTTCGCTCTTTTCCTTAAATCGGTTGCTAAAATCTTCACCAGTAATTTTTTCCTGCTGTATAAATTCTTTTTGTTCCATTTTTAACTCCTTGCAAAAAAATTCTTTTTTTGCTCTAAGAAAAATTACGGCACAGTCTCATGAAAGATTTAATATTTACTAAAAGCAGAACTCTTTTGTTTATAAATTTTTTTGAGGTATAATGTAAAAGAATAGTTTGTACTAATAGCGGTTAAGCATGTTTTGCTACATTTTTAAGCGTTTAGTGAGGGGATTTAAGGGCAAAACGAAAGTGTACAACAGATCAGTTAAGCGTTAATAGAGCGAAAAGGGGAGAACAAAATGATCTTTTCCTTGCCAAAGAAGACCATATCAGTCTTGTGGTAAAACAATATTAATCAAGATCGGCTCAGACCATTGAAGCAAAGAATTTTCCCTCGATTCCTGCGTTTTAATCTGATAAATTCCTGGTTCACTCCAGCTGTACGACTGTACAGGCCCGTACAAACGGTTAGTCACCGCTCCATCACCCCAGGAAAATCTGTACATATATTCATTAGCTGGTTCCCGTATAGGATAGGCAGCCGTCACACTGTAAACAGAATCGACGTAGCCTTGCATTTCATTATAAAAGGTCCCATCTTCACCAACAAACCTTGGAGTTGTACTTTTATGCATAGTAACTAAGGAGTAACCACTTTCTACTACAATCTCATCAAACTCAGGACCAATATATGTCTCTTTTCCAGTCTCCAAATCAAACCCCTTTAAAGTTACTGAACCGGGAGGTACCGGTATAGATAGAAATACAGAATTTTGTAAAACTTCTCTCCAAATCATTGAGCCCGGTATATATAATGCAGCACTATCCGGAAGCTCTAACTCATCTGGGTTCAAGTTAATTCTTCCAGGTGCTCTTATATTCAAAGAATCGACTACTTCTAACCTTTCTAGTAGAGATATACCCTTTTTCAAAAAGGCATGTCCATTTTTTTCATTTATACCCGTTATACTGTAAACAGATTGAGGTAAATTACTAAACTCATAATACCCCCTATAATTAGTTGTAGTGACAACGGGCGTTTCATTGGTGTCTGTAATGGGATTATAACTATCCTTAAGAAGTGTGACCTCAACTCCTGAGAGCACATAACCGTTCTCATCGGCAATAATACCCGCAATACGTGCATTACCATGGTCACTGATACCACCACAACGTAACAGTAAAATGATCAAAACTAAAAGGGGTTTTAAACATTGATTCATAAAAAGCTCTCTAGAAACAAAAAAAGAAGGCTATGTAGTTCCATTTATAGTATACAGGTTTCCAATATACTTAACATTTAGCTTAAAGAGAAAGCTATTTCAGGAAAAAAAATCGAAGTGCCGGAAAAATTTTCCCGACACCTCTCTCCATTGGAAGGGTTTACCTTTTTAAATCCAGCAATTGTCTGTTGCGCTGCTTACCTGTTTTAAGGTCAGTCACACGCATAATATAAACCCCTCTACCCTGAAGCCCTCTACGGATTTTGTTTCGAACAAACATACGATTATTTGGATCGCCTTTAAAACGCTGTATAACTCTTCCACGCAGATCAACAATTTCTATAAGTGCCTCGCTGTTTCTTCTTGCAGCAGACACTTCTCTTCTTACCGAAACAGAAGAATTGATTACAAATGTCACAGTATCTGTAATATCCAATTCTTCAACATGTGCAACAATGGAAAATTCCTCACCATCGGTAGCATCATTTATTCTAATATTGAATGATATATATCCATTCTCTTCACTGCTTATATTACCAGCACTTCCAATTTGGGACATACTTTTATTTAAACTTACCATATTTTTATACGCAGAACCCTCTATTTGAGCGATGCTTTCATCTAAACTCATCACTTCAACAGAAAATTCCTGATTAACGTAATTAGAAAAGGTGTCAAACAGGTTAATTCTTATTTCGTTGGTACTGTTGGGTCTGACCGGTAGTGGTGTATCATCAAACATTCCCCTCCCAGTTAATTGGAATCCGATTCCAACCGGCTCTGCAGGTTCAATGTTAATTTCTGTATTACCAAAAATAATATAGTCCCCCGCACTACCCGACCATACTACAAAAGCTGAAATATACTCTGTACCCAAATTTGGTGCTTCCGTAAAAAATACAGTATCAGAAAAGGTACCAGTAAAGTCACCGATTGTAAGAGCAGTAGTATCACTGTATTTATACATTTTGCCCCCTGAATTGAGAGTAAGATAATCTACATTTAAATTTGGTTCACTAAACTCGTCTCCTAAGATTACCCTAAGATTAAAGATCACCGGATCACCTACCCTAATAGCCTGATCTTCGATTTTGTTTCCGTAAATATCAAATAGTTCAATTTCTATTTGATGATGTAGTTCTCTGTAAGGAAAAAATGCTACATTGGAAACAGCTTTACCTTCCAGTACATCTGTCTCAACCACAAGCTCAAAAAACGCATACTCCCCCGGTTCCGGAGCTTCAAAGGTGAGTGTGTTATGTCCTCTCCTAAGCTGAGTTGAAGGAACATCTATTTCAATTATATCGTTTTCACTTATGACCGGTGCATTATTTGCAAAAGCATCACCATCAAAAGGCACATCTCTCAGCCATCTTACGTACCTGATTTCAGGATTAGAAAATTCTCCTCCGGATGAAGACAAATCGAAAGTTATATGGGCTATACCATCATCGTATGCTACAGGAGCAATGGGTCTTACATGCAGGTGCGTATTTTGCATTGAAGAATACTGAAGAGCCCCTATGTCTGCTATAGTCCCATTGGCTTTCACGACTCCGGCTTCAGGGCACCCACCGTTTTTAATAAATTCACTAACAACAGGATCATTCCAATCCGGTTCAAGAAAGTGGGGATCTGAAGGATCAAGGGATTTAAAATGATCCTGCATCTCAATCCAGCGATTCTGCGCAGAAGACGGGAATGCGTCCCGGGCCACACGGCCTTCTATAAGAGCCCCGGGCTGTATAAAGTCAGGAACAGTCACCAACACCTCAGAACCATCTGTACATTCAATGGCTACTTCACTTCCACGCACAACATCATCAATTCCATTCATTATTCTAACCCGACTTACTCCTTCGACTCTTGTAAGAGTATCTACCATACAACCATCAGGAATGCTTACCATCCTGGTTTCTATTTGAGGTGGAGCCATTTGAGTTGAATAAACAGAGTGTTTCATTCGATTAACATATGAAGGATCCATGGCATGGAACGGATTAGTGAACTCTCCGTGGTAACCATCGGACCAGTAGTGCGCTGGTTTGCTGTAGATATTATTGAATACAAGATGATGAGCACCGGACCGCCAATATCCTGCAAATAGCAGGTAATTGTTATGAAATGTGTTATTGTAGATCGCAAGCGGTGAAAGCATGTGGTCCATAGTAAGTATAGCCCCTCCCGCTTGATGCTCTCCGTCAGGCAAACCGTTTACCAAACTAACGACACTACTTGTCTGATGGTAGTTGTTGTAGATGAGATTAAACCTGATGGTTGAGCCAAGATCCCATACAGACTCCATATAGATACCCCAGGAATTACCATGAATTCGGTTGTGTTCAATTAAATGATCTCCTGTTTTTCCAAAACCTGAAAGTGGAACAACATCTGCATAGGGGAAATCAGCAGGATTGGAGTTTCCATATACTCCTCCCTGATTCACATCTCTTAGAGCAATACCGAAATAGGCGTTTCTCATTTCACTGTTTCTGATTACAACTTCTCCTGAATGATAGATACATAAAGCTGCATTACCATGAAACAGTGGGTGTCTACCCTCCCAAACCCCCGAATATCCAAAGGGATTAGCTCCCCCGCCATCAATTATCAAACCATCGATTACCACATTTCTCACATTAATTAATCTAAGAGCACCATTACGATCATAATTGATAGTTTCCGGATCTTGTGTTTCCTGATAATTTTTAGGATTTACATTAATATCATCCATAAATTGTATCACGGGTCTTCTGTTAGCGCTTGTCGGCTGTGAAGACCTGAGAACAAGTCCGCGTTTTGTACTGTCGATCGTAACCTGCTCTTCGTATACACCGTTATCCAGAATTATGATTTCACTACCTGGACGTGCCGCATCGACAGCCTCCTGTATTGAAGAAAACATACCATCCCCTGATTTTGACACCGTTAAGACTACTGCATTGGCTGCAGCTATGTTCATACATACCAGTGCAGCTGTCCATATCCTACACATTTTTTTACGCAGCATAAATGCCTCCCTTTTTTTTAATTAAAACCAGCAATTACCTGTAAAAGATAAAACAACTACTCTCCATTACTAATTTCGATCATTATTGGTTGCGACCACGCCAGATAGGTATTGGCTCTTCTCTCCTGTGTCTGAACCATGTAAACCCCCGGTTCAGTCCAGGTATAACTACTCAGGGGACTTGAAAACCATTCAGATATTGTCCCATCACCCCAGGATACCCTGTACTGATATTCATGATTAAAGTTTCTGGGTGGATACACAGTTGAAATTGTGTGCACTACACCTGTTTTACCTTTGTACAATGTGTGCCCTATACCATCGCTATCGATGAATGCTGGTGTGGGAGATAAATGTTGGAGATATAGTTTTCTGGCAGCAATAAGTTCTATATTGTTAAATTTATCTCCGTTTAACGCAACCTCTTTGCCTTCATCAAAATTGTAACCTCTTAAACTAATAATACCGGCAGGTAACCTATTGAGGTTAAGTTCAACATTTGGAGTAACGCATCCCCAGATTCTTGTCCCCGGGATATATACTGCGTCCAGACCAGGGTTATCAAGTGTGTCAGGATGAAGACTTATTGTAGCCGGAAGTTTCAAATCAAAGTCAAAAGTATAGAAACCATCCTTTTGTACCACAATATTGCGTTGTATGAAACTCTTGTCAAAGGCATCTTTCCCAACTAACGTGTACACACCCGCCTTAAGACTGTCAAAATAGAACTCCCCGCTCCAGTTTGAAACAGCTACTCTCTCCAAATTTGAAGTACTGTCTGTAATATGATTGTAGTCATTAGGCAAAAGTGTGATGATCACATCTTCTGCAGGTTTTTGGAAGTTATCCTGTATTACTCCTGCAATACGTGCATTTCCCTGGTCACTGGAGCCACCACTGTGATCAACGCCACAACCACACAAAACCAACACCAGCGCAACTAATAAGTTCAGCTTTAACATTCACTATCCTTTGGGGTTTTAATAGTGAGCGGAAATAATTGAATATTAATATCATAAACAGAACTGCTTTCATTGTCCTCATTAACAATAGATCGAACCCTGTCTTTAAACTCTTCTATCTCCTGCATGATCTGTTTAAGTGAAGCATTTGAGACACCAATGGTCATGCTTGAAATATGGCGAACGTCAGGATCATATTTATCCAATGCTCTTATTGCAAGTTCAGAAAACTGACGATTAAGATTTCGAACAGATTTGGTCAGATTTGGCCCGGTTGTAATAGCTTTTTCACATTGAGTATACTTTCCAGAATTATCTTTTTTTATAAAACCAAGGCGTAACAGAAGCTTGATACTCTCCCTTACCTCTGATTCAGTTACTGGCGGGTCTACCGCTTTAGCAAGCAGTGCATAATCACCCTTCCAGTCTATAGTACAGGCAAGCTCGCGAATAACCGGATTATACCATTTCAGATAGTATTCATGATGGTCCAGGGGTACTACTTTTGATTTTACTTTTTTTCGCAAAACCATTAATTTGGAAAAATAAAGCTCTCTTTGCTGCTCTGTTTTACTCTGATTGTAACCAACCAAAGCGGCAAAAAAAGCCCCATCCCTATCTGTAAGTCCCAGTCCTTTTATAAAGGCTGGTATCGTTTTATCAGTAAGATTACGCTTACCTTCTGTCACCTCCTGATACAGAGATGGTGAGCTAATTCCCGCTTTACGACAAAAGTAACGGTGAGAGAAGTGCGAAAAACGTTTTTTTCTGTCCTCAAAGTAATCTTTGAGATACAGTCGGTAATCATCGTATAGTTCTATGCGTTTCATACCTATAACTTAAACTATTTCTTTTGGATAAGCAACTCTTTTGGAGAAAAAGCGTACCTGCTTTGAGTACAATAAAGGGGTATTTTACCAATTATGGGCCATATACGGTCAAAAATGGTGACCCTATTTTGAGTACACGAGGTAATTAAAGGAAAAGCAGTATTTTAAAGCAGTTTTTTATAGAGGGTAATTAATTTTTCTGCAGTATCATCCCATGAATTTGCTGATGCATGTCTTCTTCCCTCATCTATTAATCTGTTGCGAAACTTCTTATCAGCAGTAACAAGTGAAGCATTTGTAACAAATGTATCGACATCAAAAGGATCACAATACAAAGCAGCTTCACCACCAGCTTCAGGCAAACTTGTTACCGAAGAACACAGCACAGGAGCAGCACAGTACATAGCCTCTATTACAGGCAGTCCAAACCCCTCACATATCGAGGGATAGATAAAGAAGTCACAATGAGCATACTCCCCAACAAGTTGATTCACTGAAATTCTTCCCAAAAAATGTATCTTCTCTTTGCAAAAGCTCTTTTTATATCTATCTTTTACACTATCTGGTTGTAAAGACAACAGCCCCGCTATCCTAAGATTCCCCCTGTATCCATTGGATACAAGTGTTTCAAACACCGTTATCACAGTTTCGATATTCTTATTTGCTGTTTCACCCATCGAGAAAATATAGTGTCCATCACAATGGCATTCATAGTGTGCTTTTTCATAAACCTCAGCAATTCTTTTATCTACTGCCACCGGAAGCACAACTATCATTTCCGGGACGATGCTAAAACTCTCTGTTATGTGTTTTTTCACATACTGTGAAAAAGTAACAATCGCAGCCGCTTTCTTTAATGCAAGAGTTTGGATTTTAAATGAGCGTGTTTTTGAAGTATGCTTGAGTGCTTCACATTTAAACGAGTTTAGATCATAAACAGTTGCAATTGTTTTAGCTGTACTCAGAAATGGCAAAGCAACAGAGCGTATGGGTCCAAGACTCACAGTGGAATGGTATACAGAACAGCGGGATAGTGCAATATCAAACGGCAAAAAAAGCTGTTCCCAAACCCATTCACGCCATGAGGGTCGCCATAAGCGTTTGCAGGAAAAATGAGGGATATTTTTGTTATTGGTGGTAGCAAACAACTCAATGTTAGTTGCAAATTGCGTTTTTTGAAGAGAGCTGAGAATATTTCTGACCACAGTACCTATACCGTGGCCAGCATATTCGTTCTCCAGAGGGCGGCAGTCTATTGCCACAGTTGTTTTTTTCATGATCTAATCTGTCGCAGAAAAGATTACTTTTGTAATAAAATCTTATACCTCATCAATCATAGCAAAACTATTTACAATTTCACCGTAGTAAATCGTATGATAGTCTTTTTGAGGATAAAGATGTTTATACGATTCTACCAAATTACCGGGATCCATTGGAGATTTATACACTATTTTACATTCAAAGTGAGTACCCGGAACATTTATAACAGGTGTACGGACTTTTTTACCGGGGAAAATTTCCATGGAGCATTTTTTAAACTTATCATGATCTCTTCCTGATTCAGACCCGCAAAAAGCAAGTTGTTCTGACATATCAACCGAAGGCACAGAAACGGTAAACTCATCTGTTTTTTCGATAATTTTAAATGTGTGACGAGATTTTCTAACCAGAATAGTCATTATTGGACGTCCCCAGATATGTCCCAAAGATGCCCAACCGATGGTCATGACGTTTAAATCATCACCCGCCTGAACCGTAAGAAAAGCACCCTTTCTTATCTGTGACATTGCTTCATCTGCAATGGCCATATAATCAACCTGTTGCATTTACAATTCTCCCGTAAAACGATTCAAAATAGTTTTCTTACAACAATATACCATTTTTTCGGCAATTAAACCAGCTGGAAAAACATACACACAATCAACCTTGTTTTAACCTCTTTCAGTTCTACTCCAGGCAGCAGACTGTATGCCTGAGATAAAACGAATAAAGCCCAAAAAGAGTGCACAGTTCATGGTAAGAAAATAAAATATATGACGACAGATTCTAAGAGGGAAAATCCTGTAGGCAATTCCGGAGAGCATAAATACAGCAGCGGTAGAGTATATAACCCTGTATAGAGTCATATCAGTAGCGAAAAAAAGTAAGGTGGAAGAAAAAGCAGCAAGAATGAAGAAGTGAGGAGAAAACCATCTTGTTACTTTATGTGAAAAGAAACAAAACCAGGGCCAACCAAGAAAAGGATTAAGAAAATCCCTAAGCCAAAAGAATGCCTGAAAATTACCAGCTCCAATTCGAACTCTTCGGGAAAACTCACTGGATATTTTTTCGGTGAAATCCTCTTCTGAGATTGCTTCAGGTTCATAAATAACCCTGTACCCTTTGCGCACTGTGTTCATTGGAATCAATACATCGTCATTGGAATAGGCATTTTTTGGGATAGCACTGAAGAGCTCTTTTCTAAGAGCATAAAAACCACCAAACGCAGAGATTGTACTGTGCAGTTTCCCTTCCATATACTTCTGTTTTGATTCAAAGGACCTGTAGAGTGTTTCAGCATTCTCTTTTTCTTCGGCCAGTGCATGTTCAATATGCCCGGCAACACCGCCCACCTTTGGATCTGCAAAATTCCTCACTATTGCCCTTAAGCTGTCGGGCCGGTGCATTGTATTGGCATCGGTAAAAAGTACAATTTCTGCATCAATTACAGGTGCAAGTCCGTTAAGAACTCCAGTCTTGCCGCCCCTTTCAGGTGCGCGCCACAGATGTACTCTTTGGTCATCATAAGCAGAGACAATCTCTTCAGTTCGGTCAGTGGAGCAATCTGAGCCAACCCATACCGATAGCTTATCCGCTGGGTAATCAATGCTTAGAATATTTATAATCTTTTTTTCTATTACACTTTCTTCATTATATGCAGGAACCAACACTCCGATACTTGGCAGATAATTATCACTGCATTTAACGGGAGTGGAGAAGAAGCGTGCAAGTATAGCAAGGATAAAGGGATAGAAAAAATAAGAATACAATATTACAAAAATACTTACCCAAAAGATCACCTCTATGGCTAAAAGCATTCTTTTACACACTGCCTTTCATAGAGGGCTTTATCAGATATTTAAAGAAAGTAGCAGCAGCCTTTACAATCCTTCTAGCTTCACCGGGATGAGTAATCATCTGTTTTAATTTAGCAAACATATACACTGGCCGAAGGTAAAACTCATGACGAGCCCGGTCACAAAATTTCACAAGTTCTTCGTAAGTAAGTTGTGGATTTGAGACAACGGAAGAGTGTAGACCTTCCTCTGTAATCCATTTACGAAAATCCTTTGAAACAAGCCACCCCTTTTTTTCAAAGTAGTCATAATCCTCAGTTCCCGGATATACCATAATGGGATAAAACTGTGCTGTATCGGGATTAATCCTTTTTGCTAAATCCAAAGTTTTTTCTAGCGTTTCTCTTGTTTCCCCTCTGTTTCCCACCATAAAACAGCCATGAATGAGAATACCCGCTCTACGGGCATCACGCATAAAACCATGAATTTTATCAAGGGACAAGGATTTTTTTATATTATCAAGAATGCTCTGATCACCACTTTCAAACCCCACGCAAAACAATCTGCAATTTGCCTTACGCATAAGTACCATAGTCTCATAATCTACTTCAGCCCTTGAGTTTGCAGACCATGGTATTTTGTTAGCACCTGTTGCAATAAGTGCTTCAGATAGCTGCCGGCAACGCTTTTTATCGGTGGTAAGCGTATCATCTTCAATCATTATTTCCTGTACAGTTGGGAAAGTATCCCGTATATACAAAAACTCCTGCACAATGGAATCGATCGAGCGCTTACGATAACGATGTCCCTGTAATGTTTGTGGTACAACACAATACGTACACCGAAAGGGACATCCCCTGCCAGTCACAATTACCACAATAGGATGGCGACTATGCCCATAAAAATAGGGTTTTATATCGAGATGACGTTTATACACACTCGAAACAAAAGGAATGTCATCAAGATTCTCAATATAATTTCTGACTTCATTTTTAATAATCGAGCCATTTTCACTTCTAAACGCAAGTCCGGCTACACTTTTTAGAGTTTTGTCATCCTTGTGCCCTTCCTGCAGTTTTGAAGCCAGATCCACAAGAGTCTGGTCATACTCCCCAAATGCAACCGCATCAATCTGATCAGATATGTTTAAGGTTTGCTGCGGCAGCGCAGAAACGTGTACTCCTACCAGAACCACAAAAACATCCGGAAATTCCTGCTTTAATGCAGCACCCACTTCGATATCATTGTAGATACTGGGTGTAGAAGTATCAATAACAACCATTTGTGGCTGAAAAGGTTTTGCCCGCTGAATGACCTCACTGGTGTTTATCTGTGCAGCAGGAGCATCTAAAAAAAGTAGTTGATTACCAGCTTTCTCCAGATACCCTGTTGCATAAGCAAGCCACATTGGGTAGTAAAGAGTTCCGCTTTTGGTTACAGCCGGAGAGCGGGATTCCCGTGAAAATTTCGGTAAAAAGGGCGGATTTAGCGTTAATATTCTCATTAATCTCTCTTACTCAAATACACTTTCAATTTTTGTTTTAAGGGCAGCTTTAGCCAAAAGCCCGGTATGTTGTTCAACGATCTGCCCGTCTTTAAAAAAGAGCATCGTGGGGATACTGTTAATTCCATATTTCGATGCGGTTTGCGGATTAGCGTCAACATCCAGTTTTCCAATAATCACCTTATCTTCAAGTTCCGGAGCCAGATCTTCAAGTATTGGTGTAAGCATTTTGCATGGACCACACCACTCAGCCCAAAAATCTACTATAACTGGCAGATTTGCAGAAAGCACTTCATCAGAAAAATTTTGGTCCGTAAAAGTTTTTAACGATGCAGCCATATTAGCTCCTCCTGACTATATTTATTTCCCGGTTTCAGTTTTACCATTTCTATATTTATCCATAAGTTCTAACATTTTCTCCTGAACAGATTGCCACTGCTTTGGATCATCTCGTACTTCTTTTAAAAATGCAGATGCCTCAGCACCATCAACACCGCTAACCTTTTCCAGGTCCCTAAACCCTTGAATTCGTTGCTGCTCAGTTAAAAAGGGGTTGTTCTCAAGGAGAGTTATTCCGGTGAAAAATTGAGCGTAGTGATCAAGAGTTGATGCACCAACATACTGCAGAGCTAAAAAAATACTAATTGCAATGGCCGTTTTGCGCATCAAAATGATTCTCCTAAAAATTTAAGATCATTAAAAATGGTGAGTGCAAAAAGAGGTGTCAAGTGCTGTGATCTCACTGCTGTTATTGTCTCCCTGCTGAACCATCCCCTCCATTGTTTTGGTAACCATTTCAGGAGATAAACTTATCATACAGTTTCTTTTGCCCCTGATACAAACATTACCCCCGTGAGGATGGCAGGGCCGGCAACGAAGCCCTGTTTCAAAGACCCGAAACATTGGTAATCCATAGGGATAAAAACCAAAATGGCGTGTGGTTGGCCCAAAAATCACTCCGGTTTTCACTCCACAAGCTCTGGCAAGATGAGAGAGCCCGGTATCACCTCCCAGGGCAAGTGTGCAGTTTTTTAAAACCGTACCACATTCAAACAGCGTTAGTTTTCCTGCCAGAGAAACACAATTGTTGCCTATTTCAAGGCTTATCTGGCGAGCTGCTGCTACATCCTCTACTCCCCCCATTATAAGCACTTTCCAGCCTTTAAGAGAAAAATAGGTTCCAAGTTTTATAAAATTTTCTGCCGGCCACTCTTTATTCCTCCAGGCACTAAAGGGAAAAAGAGCGATCATAGGCCTGATAATTTCCCCCTCTTTTTGAAACAACTTGCTGCATTCGGGCTTAGGTTCTGAGTCAAAATAGAGTTTAAGAGAAGGTGGAGGGGTGTTTCTATGCGCACCGGCAGCCTGTAAGTAACGCGCAGCGACACCGTTGGTTAAATCATAGGTGTTAATGCGGGTAAAAAGTAATAAAAAGCGCTGTAAATGTAGTTTTTTAAATTTCTGTACACCACCGGTAATACCCAGTCGCTTAATCAATCGTTTGCTTTTGGAACTGTTCTGAAGATCAATCACTTTATAAAAGTGGGGTTTTATGCCATTGAGAGCATCATCGTCATCTGCTGCATACAGCTCCTTAACCCTATGATCTTTCCTAAACAGTGAGAGATAGGGAGCGGAAGTGATTAGAGTTATTGACCACATAGGGTGCTTTAATTTAATATAAGATAACACTGTCGATACCAGAATAACATCACCCATTGATGATAACCTGATTATCAAAACTCGTTTTTCGGTATCTGTGGTGTGCTTAACTAAACTATTCACATTAAAAACTCTGCTTTAGTTACTGAATCATTATATATTAGAAAAATATATTAATGAAACCGGCAGATTCTCATAAAAGGTAATTTATGAACAAACCAGTGCAGCCTGCTTCTCAAAATAATCCACAGCACCCACTGACTCCAAGACCAGCAAACCCCTATGAGCAGCAGCATATGCCAGCTGCTGGTGATAAACTGGGACCAAACAAAATTCTTCAATCCGTTGGTGAAGGTGGCAGCGCCTGTGTATATAAGGTGTGGAATGAAGGCCTTGAAGTAATAAGAGCAGTAAAAATCCTTAAACAAGGCAACAATAAAAACGCCAAAGAACGTTTTTTAACCGAAGCAAAAATCCTTGCCGATATCCATCACCCTAATATAGTCGAAATCCATCATATCGGCTATATGGAGCAAAACATCCCTTTTCTTGAACTGGAGTATGTTGATGGTATTTCCATAAAGGAGTTGATACGACAACGCTCAAAGCTCCCCCTGCCGGTAGCGTTAGCAACAGCATACTTTGTATGCCAGGCATTGCAGTACGCTCATACAAAAGATTACACCCTCTATGGCAAAGTGTATCGGGGACTGATTCACCGGGATATAAAACCGGAAAACATCCTAATCTCAAGGGATGGAATTGTTAAACTTATGGATTTTGGAATTGCCCGACCAAGCGAGGTAGGGCTACACACCATAGGCACAAGAATCATGGGGACTCTAATTTATCTTAGCCCAGAACAACTAAGTGGTAAACCTCTTGATCACAGAAGCGACATCTTCTCTTTAGGTTCGGTGATCTATGAAATGATAACCGCCAAAAGAGCATTCCCGCAGAAAACACTTTCTGAGCTTGTGCAGAAAAAAACCTCAGGCCATTTTCGTCCAATTGACTCGCATGAGATACCACTGCCGGAGCATCTAAAGAATGCTATTCATAAATGTTTAGCACTCGATCCGGAAGACAGATATTCAAATGTTTCAGAGTTAAGTCATGATCTGTACGCTGTTCTTCGCCTGATCTCAAGCAATTCTCCACAAGACATTCTAAATCTATATATGAGAAACCCTTCAGCCATTAATTATACCTGGCAGGAACCAAATGATGCTGAGAAAAGGAAAGCTAAGAAGCGATTTGCATGGTGGGCACCCTTAGCAGCTTCGGCTGTTTTAGTCCTCTGTGCTTTCATGATTAAGCTGAGCTGCTGAAGCGGTCTTTAGTTGCGGAAAAAAATAGTCTTCAGGGTCCACGGGTCTGTTGTTTCTCCACACTTCATAATGCACATGAGGTCCGGTGGTCAGTCCTGATAATCCAATGGTACCTATCTGATCGCCCCGTTTTACACGCCTTCCTCTACCCACTGTAACAGAGCCAAGATGTGCATATACGGTTCTGAAATTTCTTCCATGATTGATTATAATCCTTCGCCCCCATATAGGGTCGTTTTCAATGCGTGAAACAACACCATCAGCAGTGCTTATTACCGGTGTTCCAATCTCACCGGCGAAATCTATACCATAATGCATTTTTTTCTCTGATGAAAACGGATCCCTTGCAACACCATACATGCGGGTAACAACGGTATTTGTACCAACAGGTTTAATAACCGGTATTTCTTCAAAAACATTATCAGATTCTGAAAACAAAGAAGCAAATTGTCTGATAAATTTTTCTCGCTCAGAGAGATAAACGAGTAAAACACCGGAACTCATATCAGCTGGATTTAGAAAATGTTCACCCCTTCTGATTGCACTTAATTCTTCAGGAAACTCTGAGATCTCTGCCATCTCTCCCTTCATATGATCCAGGCTATTGACCTGATCACGTAAGTTATGAAGCAGTTTAACGGTGGAGACAATATTTTGGAACAGATGCTCATTTTGTTCCTTTAAGTTCTTTTTCTCATTCTGCTCTGCTGCAGAGTAGGAAAATTGGTTAAAGGGAATGAAAAAGCCGGAAATTCCAATAGTAATAATACAAATTAGCAAAATAGCCACAGGGAGACGAACACGGAATGCTTTAATCGACTTTCCCTGTGACGGTACAAAAAGAATTGTTCGTTTCTTACTCATAATTTTCAGGCGTCGCCGGGCTCTTCTTCCTCGCCCTTACTAGTTTCCTCACACCTTTCACTTACCTCTTTGATATTCTTTTCCAATTGAACCAGCTCATCTTTAAGCGAATTTACATTATCGACACACTTTTTCACAACCAGATCTTCTGGAACTTCTGAGCCTTTCTGATCGACCAAAAGCTCATACACCCGTTCGCCTAAATCCACAAAATTACGCTCAATTTTTCGCTTAGCGGCCATCTCATCAACCTTAAGCTTACCAATCTTTGTGTATTCCTCAATCTTTTCCACTGAAATGGAAGCTCCATCTTTAAGACTTCTTTTTACCTTCTCCCACATCGTATCCACCTATAAACCTCCTTGCAATGAAGTAAGTATCGTGAATGTTTTAAAATTCCCATTTCAAGTAAATATAAATAATTATTACCGGTTTAATCAGGCCACTTTTATAGATATTTTAAATACTGAAGATTTTAATCCCAATGCTACCCCGCCTCTTTTGGCTAATATGTATTTTTCTACATTATAGTAGCATATTTTAAGCCATGATAGAAATGGTTGGAAATAATTAAAACAGGATTATTAATACTACAGCAAATTAGCAGAATTAACAACTTTTTACTGCAAATCTCCAATCAAAAATGAATTCAGGTATTATCAAAACTCTCGATTGTTTCCTTCTCACCGCACACAGCCGTGATTATAACAACCATTTTGAAATCACTCTGTGGGGAATCAGCAGTTGTGGTGCGCCGATAAAAATACTCATAGATTGCCATCGCCCGCTCTTTTTTATTCCCTCATCGGTTCAACAATCTCATGTACCTTATCCCTGTGACCGAAAATCACTACAATTAAAGAGCTTAAAAGGAGAGTATGTAGACTGCCTCTACTTTTCAACTCACTTTGGAAAAATTACAGCAGCACGTCAGTTGCGCACACAAGGTATCAGAGTGTATGAAACTGATATACACCCTCTTGATCGCTACCTTATGGAGCGAAATGTCAAAGGTGGTATGCGAGTGCATGGTGAGATGCAAAAACATGGAAATACGTTGTATTTCAAAAACCCACACCTCAGAGGCTGCAACACTAAACCACAATTTAAGATTCTGTCCATCGATATTGAGACATGTGTAAAATCAGGGGAGATATACAGTATTGCATGTTATAGTCCCTCTGATTCGGTTGTCTTCATGAGAGGAGCCGAGCAAAATACCGGGGATGTGTTGTTTTTAAAGAACGAAAAGGAACTTCTGGTCCACTTTTTTTCCTATCTCAGAAAAATCGATCCCGATATCATTATCGGATGGAATGTTGTTGAATTTGACCTTAAAATGATAGCTAAACGATCACATGCCCTTTCAGTTCCTTTTGAGCCCGGAAGGGAAAGCGGGTCAAAAATCACCCAAAGCCAAAAATCGGGGTTATGGAGTGCCCGTATCCCCGGAAGAGTGGTAATTGATGTCCCAATGATACTTCGTTCTTATTATCACAACTTTGAAGAGTATTCGTTGGATCATGTTGCAAAGACCCTTCTTGGAAGAGGCAAAACGATCAGTTTAACCTCAGTGGAGAAGATAGAAGAAATAGACCGACTGTTTCAAACAGACAAACTGAAGCTTTCTGAATACAATCTTACCGACGCCCTGCTAACGTACGAAATATTCACACAAACTGACATACTCCCCAATGCTGTCGAAAGGTCCAAAAGATCCGGACAGCTCCTAAACCGCGCCGGTGGAGCCATTGCATCCTTTGATTACCTTTATTTGCCCAAATTGCACAGAGCCGGGTTTGTGGTTAACGACACTCTCGATATTACTCCACCAACAGAGCCCCTTCCAGGGGGGTATGTGCTGGAGCCCGTACCGGGTTTTTATGATAATGTTTTGGTCCTGGACTTTAGAAGCCTCTATCCTTCGATAATTATGAGCTTCTTTATCGACCCGCTTGGCTTTAATTTTGGACATACCGACGGTGTTAAAAACCCTTACGGTACCACCTTTAGCGCCACACATACCATCCTGCCCAAGATAATTTCGGAATTGATGGAGGCCAGACAAAGAGCTAAAGAAGAAAACAACCCCCACCTGTCACAGGCAATTAAAATTCTGATGAACAGTTTTTACGGGATTCTTGGTTCACCCGGCTGCAGGTTTTTTTCACAACACATAGCCAAATCCATCACTGTTACGGGCCGGTATCTACTTGAACAAACGATCAAACATATCGAAACCACAACTTCCCACAAAGTTATCTACGGTGATACAGACTCTCTGTTTATCCACCTGGGGCAGAGTATGGAAAGTGAAGCCAAAGAGCAGGGTGAAAACATTGCCAGGGAAACAACAGAATGGCTCTCTGCCTACATAAAAGAAACATTTAAAACAGAATCAGCCCTTAAACTGCAATTCGAAAATCATTTCCGCTACTTTTTCATGCCCGCAATGCGTGGATCAACACAGGGCTCCAAAAAGCACTACTGCGGAGCCCTGAGTGATAAGAATGGTTCAATAAAACAACTGATCTTTAAGGGAATGGAATCAGCCAGAAGTGACTGGACTGAGCTGGCTAAAGAATTTCAACACGAACTTTTATTTAGAGTTTTCTCTAAACAACCGGTAGAACAATATATCACCTCTGTTGTTCTAAAGCTAAAAAAAGGGATGATGGATGAAAAGCTGGTCTATAAGAAGCGACTCAGAAAAAGTGTAGAAGAGTACACGGTAAATATTCCCCCACATGTACAGGCAGCCAAATTACTGACTGCTCCTAAAAATCTGGTCCGTTATGTCATTACACAAAAGGGACCACAACCAATTGAGAACCAAACATCCCCCATAGATTATCAACATTACCTCAATTGCCAGCTAAAACCAGTTGCGGAATCTGTTCTTGAACGACTGAACTGCTCCTTTGAAGACATTATCTCGGGCCAGCAGGATCTTTTTGCCTAATTTAGCCTATTTTTAACTTGCCATCAATATCGATTAAGAATATATTAATTCTTCCACAGTTTAAAAGTACATTAATACTACTAAGGATCTAAAAAATGATCTCTGTAATACTATGCTTATTAACTCTTTTATGTTTGTCAAGTACAACGATGACAGAACCGATAGAAGAGGAAAAAGGTGCCTCTTTTTTCTCACATTTTACCTTTTTACCTGAATACTATTTTTACACTGACATTATCTCCTTTCATAATCAAAAAAACAAACTATTCGAAGAAGTCTACTTTTTTGAATCGAACACAAAGTTTGAAGCTATGTTTTTCTCTTACAAAGAAGATCTGTTTTTTGGCACCTTCTTTATGACTATTCTTGGTATGGGAAAGCAGTATGAGGATATTGTACTGGATCCACGGGATGTCTACTATGCTCTAACACCTTTTTTTGAATTGCGAAGATGGGATTTAACCTTACAAGCGGGCCTTGATCACCGCTGTATCCATGAGGTAGACAGAAAGACCGGGCCTACGATCTACTGGAACCAACTCTATACAAAAATAGCTTCAAGGGTGAGACCAGGGCTTTTTCAGTGGCACCACAAAAACCAAGAGGTCCCCTGGGATCCCATGAGTCGTCTTTCCTGGAGTTTTTCCTTTGGCTACTATCTACCTGGCTTTTTTGGCCTGATACGTCCTGCGTTGGTTAACGGTGGACATAATATGAGATTTGAATCCATTATCAATTTAAAGTACGCGCTACACAGAACAGATTCATGGCTCTTTAGCACAAGTCATATGACCCGCCTTAACCTCAATGAAAACGGAACAGGTTACTGGTCCGGCATGTTTGGGTTAGAAGCTACAGTTAATCAATCCGGCAATGGTCTGACTTTTTTTACCAGATATAATTATGATTTTCCAAGAGAACGACCATTTTACAGTAAAGACAAACTGATCGAATTAGGCATGCGATTTTTCTTCTAAATTATTTTCCTTTTTTATTGTAACCACGTGTTAAAGAGTAAAAAGAATAATTTCCATATCTATCTGGCGCCTTTGCGCGGTATAACAGATCAATGGTTTCGTCAGATTTATGAAAAACATTATGGTAAATTTGACTACATTCTGACTCCTTTTATACCTACTGTAAAAGGTAAACAGGTTCGCAAAACACATATACGGGATATCCATCCACGTTACAATGACCTTACGAGAGTTATCCCTCAAATAATAGGTAACGACAGTGAAGGTTTTCTGCTCCTTTGCTCAGAATTTTCAAATTACGGATTTAAACATGTTAATTGGAATCTTGGATGTCCATCTCCTTTAATTACCAGAAAAAAAAGGGGCTCTGGCCTCCTTCCGTATCCTGATAGTATTAAAAAAATCCTCGATAATTTACTTCCCAAACTCAATATATCCTTATCAATAAAGGTTCGCCTTGGCCATGAAAACCCCGATGAGCTCAAAAAACTGATACCAGTACTTAATGATTACCCGATTAAAGAGCTCATCATTCACCCCCGCACAGGAATACAGATGTATACAGGTGAAGTGGACCTAAAGCGCTTTGAAGTGTGTAACAATCTTTGCAATCATCCAATTGTTTACAATGGCGATATATGTTCTGCTTCTGATCTTCAACATCTTAGCTTTAGATTTGCTTCTGTAAATAAGTGGATGATAGGAAGAGGAATAATTAAAGACCCTGCCTTACTCTCAAATGTAAGAGGTGTTACAATAAATGATCCTAAAAAACGTTTCCAATCCTTTCACGATGAACTTTTAGAGCTTAATTGCAGCGCTTTGAGCACTGAGTCCAAAATTCTTGGTAAAATGAAGGAACTATGGGGCTACCTGGGCGAAAAACTTTCGGTAAAAAGCCTCCTGAGAACAGAAAGCCTAAAGAGCTATAAGGCAGAAGCTGGAAAACTTATTGAGCTGAAATTTAAATAGTACAATGTACTTTTTTAAAAGCTAATATCCCTTGTGCCAGCTATATCGGTAAGGTATTTTCAAATTAATAGACTTTTTAATAGTTTTCAAACGTACTTAAAAAGAAACAAACGTAAAACAATCAACACTGATTATACCATGGATCAAATACACTCTGATAATAGGCAACTGTTTCCATTGGAAGAAAATCTAAAACACCTCAAAAACGGTGCGATACTCCTTTCCCGTGACGCACTAAAAGACCCAAATTTTGAAGCGACCATTGTACTTGTGTGTGTTCATAGCAGTTACGGAACCTATGGGTTAGTACTGAACCGTCCCTCACATATGCCCCTCACAGAGATTTTTGACGGACTTAGTGGTTGTAATAGCCATAGAGAAGTTTTCATCGGTGGCCCTGTTAATCAGGAAGAATTACAGGTTTTACATCTCACTGATACTCCGGTAGAAGATGCTTTTGAAATTGTACCTAATTTGTATATTGGTGGCAAATGGAATGATTCCTCTCTGATCATCGAAACCAACCCGGCTGTGGTTAAACTCTTTCTTGGTTTCTCCGGATGGGAACCCGAGCAATTAGAACAAGAAATTGAAGCCGGTGCATGGGATGTATACAGAGTTGATCTTAAGAAATTATTCACACAGCTAAACGATTTTGTAGCAGCACCAGTTTCAACCCTGGTCACCAAGCTTGAACAGATCAAAATCCGGTAAAAAAAAGGGGTCTATTCGACCTTTATCCCCGCCATATCCATCAGCTCTTTTTCCATTCGATCCTTCTCGCTATGGTAGCGTTTAAAAGCAGTATCGATTCGCTCTCTATCGTATGACTGGAGATTAGGCCTAATGTTTTGCCGGTAGAGATCTACCATGTGGTCTCTGTAGTGAGGACACTTATACAGTTTTAATCTAAGCCGCAACTCACCACTCAACCGGTTTTCAAGCCCACATTCGCGTGCCAGCACCCCATCTAAGTGAGCAATCTTTCCTGCTATGGAAAGTATCAACTCCACCGCATCATGCTCATCCTCATCTAAAGCAGCTACCGACGGTAGTTGGATAGATCGCTTTTCACCAAGCATGATCTCAAGTGCTTCACGATCTTCAGGGGCAGGATCGTAGAAATACTCTATCCCTCTGCCCGTTTCACAGCCCTTACTGTGCATATAAGTTAGCACCCTTGCCATCTCTTCGCTATAGTTATGATCTGCACAGATCGCATGTATTTTCATTGCATCTTCGAAGTATAAGGTGAAGGTATCCTGATCACTCATGTATATAGCCCCCTATAAAGCATTTTGACAGCAAATTACTACTACTTTTATTAACACAAAAAATTCTGTACCTTATTGATAGCAAAAACTGAACCCACTTGCCCGCCCCTGCACTGAATCTGTAATTTTCATTCACTATTACTTTTGGTGGTAATTATTTTTGGTTCAGGGTCCAAAGAATAAAGATCAAGGCAAAAGAATGAAGGAAACGATGTGGAGCAAAATAGCGCTTATGTTCAACTCTTCGGAGAGCTAAATGATTTTTTGCCCAAGACGTTAAAAAACAAACCAATCGAAGTTTCATTTCATGGATCTCCAGCTGTAAAAGACACAATTGAGTCGCTTAATGTACCCCACACCGAGGTATATAAAATTAAAGTGAACAAAGAAACGGTTCACTTTAGCTACAGACTAAAAGACCAGGAGCAGGTAGAGGTCTATCCATTTACCCTGAATGATCAGGGTAACCTCTTTTCTCAAAATTGTTTCATTTTAGATGTACATCTTGGAAAACTGGCGAGACTTTTACGTCTTATGGGTTTTGACACGCTCTACAATAGCAGCTACTGCGACCAGCAAATAATTCATATTGCACTGGAGCACAACCGCACTATTCTCACAAGAGACATTGGTATTCTCAAAAACGGAAAAGTTAAAAGCGGCTACTGGGTACGATCAACGAACCCAGAGATGCAAATAAAAGAAGTACAGAATAGATTTTCCCTGTGCTCAAAAGCCAAACCCTTCACTCTTTGCCTACGATGCAACGGTACACTGGAAAAGGTCTCTAAACAGGACATCTTTTCACTGCTGGACGAAAAGACAAAGCAGTACTATAATGAATTCACAAGGTGCAGCGTATGTAGAAAGATATACTGGAAAGGATCCCATTATACACGATTAACCGACTTTTTAAAAAAAGTATGCAATCAAAAAATTGAAAGGGTTACATGAAAAAGAGTTTAAAAAACGAAAATCCCTGCAGTCAGTGTGACGCCCACTGCTGCAAACACGTTGCAGTACAAATAGATACCCCTGAAGACAAAAGTGACTATGATACGATCAGATGGTACCTGTTGCACCGGGATGTCTGGGTGTCTATTGATCATAGTGAGGATTGGCTGATAGAGTTTAGAACCCCCTGCCAACATATTTTACCCGATTACAAGTGTGGAATTTATGAAAACAGGCCAACAATTTGCAGAGAGTACCCCGCAGAAGATGAAATCTGCGAAGCTGTAAGTGATGAACTTTCATACACCCACCTCTTTAAAACAGTAGAAGACTTTGAATCATATCTGAACAAAATTAAGAAGAAAAAAGCCAAATAAGTCGTAGTACTACTATAAATACCTTAAAGGAATACACCTCAAAAGGGGGTCAACGCTTTTGGGCGCTGCCCCCGATTACAAATTAGAGCCTTCTATCTTTATTTGGTTCCCCAAAACCCGTGTTTATTACAGAATTCACGAGCAGAGAGGGGCACACCCTCTTCAACCAAAAATTCAGCTTCTGCAGCGGTATCGCCCTCTTTAAAATCGTGTCTAAGGACTTTATCTCCTGCAATAAGCTCCACAAAGAGTATATAATGATCGCTGGTCATAGGGTGAGCAACTTCCCCCACCTTTACCACTACCTTATTTCCCTGGCGTTCAATAACCGGAACGTGTTTCTCAACCGCAGCATCAGTGGTATTTGGAACCAGTTCTTTCATCTCCTTATCACAGCAAAACAAACTCTCGTTACCATTCCAAAGCGCCTCTGCAACAGCACCGCAACCCTGACACTTGTAAACACTCTTTTTCTTAATCATCAAACCTCCTCGGAAAAATTTGCATGGAGTTAAGAGACCCATGAGTAGTGACTCACGAGTCTCTGTGTAATATAATTAATCATTTGGTCTGTGCAAAATACTCCTGAAGCCCCTTTTGATCAGGCACCATTGACCGGTCTCCGGCCCTCCAGTTAGCAGGACATACCTCTCCCCGCTCTTCATAAAACTGAAGCGCATCAACCATTCTTATAACCTCATCAACACTGCGCCCCAACGGAAGATCATTAACAAGCTGATGACGAACTACAAAGTCCTTATCGATAAGAAACAGGCCCCTGTAGGCTACTCCTTTACCCTCAACCAGTACATCGTAGGCTTGAGAGATCTCTTTTGTAAGATCTGAAACGATAGGATACTTTACCCCTTCGATTCCACCCTTTTCTCTGGAAGTGGAAAGCCACGCAAAGTGACTGTAATGGGAATCAACACTAACAGCGATGAGCTCGGTGTTACGGCTGTGAAACTCCGAAAGCTTCTCGTTAAAAGCATGAAGCTCGGTTGGGCAGACAAAGGTAAAGTCAAGTGGGTAAAAATAGAGAACAATGTATTTACCCTTTAGATCTGAGAGTTTAAATGATTCGATGATCTCATTTTCCCTTACTGCAGTTGCTTCAAAATCTGGTGCATTTCTTCCAACTAATACCATCTTTTTCCTCCAGTGTTTATTTTTTTTACTATTATCTACAAACATTTTAAAGGGCCTGTTTATGCAATAGCCATGCCATCTTAATTTTCTGCTAAATTGAGCCCTTTTGAGCCAATTTCATGGTCACAGCAACAGCATTACTGTACTAAAACACCTACCCTGTACAATGTATTTCTGTACACTTTTAGACACAATTATCGTGTACCTGAACACGGCCATAATCTTTTTAGTACGGGTTAAGAGGTTTTAAATTGATAGGAGTGTAAGGTGGAAAGCAGGTGCGTTAAAAAACACTACGCATTACTGTATTAAGCACACGTGAAGATTTATCTGAGAAGTATATAATAGCAGTAGCAGAAAAGCTTGTTGCTGAGGGAGCCCTGCCCGGGGCCGCATATTTTTCTGTACACACTGAAAAGCACCAAAAGTGAGCAATAACTCTAAAGCATTGCCCACCAGTTTGTACTACCTACTTTGGTTTTACTTATCTTTTTCTAAGCCGTATAGACTCTGGAGTAATCTCTACAAGTTCATCATCGTTAATGTAAGCGATACAGTCCTCCAGGCTCATCTCAAAAGGCGGAGTAAGCAAAACATTATCATCACTGCCTGCAGCACGCATGTTTGTAAGCTTTTTCTCCTTACCGGGGTTAACCACCAGATCATTTGACCGGCAGTGCTCACCAACTATTTGTCCTCTATAAATTTTTATACCAGGCCCAAGGAACATCTTCCCCCTGTCCTGAAGATTGTATAGGGCATACGGTACAGTGGCACAGTTCTCTTTTGCTATCAAAACACCATTGGCCCGGGTTCTTATCTCACCGGCAAATGGGGCGTAGTCATAGAAAACATAGTTCATTATTCCCATGCCTTTGGTATCGGTCATAAACTCTGAGCGGTAGCCAAGAAGCCCACGGGTCGGAATCCTGAAAACCATTCTGGCCATACCGTTTTCCTGATTCATTTCAACCATGGTTCCTTTTCTGCTCCCAAGTTTCTCAATCACCACACCTGAGAAGTTTTCATCCACATCAACCGTCAACTCCTCAAAGGGCTCGAGCTGTTTGCCGTCTTTGGTCTGCATAATAACCTGAGGGCGTGTTACCTGAAATTCATACCCCTCTCTGCGCATTCTTTCGATAAGGATAGAGAGGTGAAGTTCTCCCCGGCCCGATACTTTATATCCCACCTCACTGTCCAGCGGTTCGACAACCAGTGCAACATCAGAGAGCACCTCTTTCATAAGGCGTTCCTGAAGGTGACGGGAGGTAACAAACTTTCCCTCCGTACCCGCAAAGGGAGAGTCGTTGGGGATAAAGTTCATGGATATAGTAGGTGGATCTATAACCGTTGGTGGGAGCGGGTTTGGATTCAGAGGATCGGTGAATGTAACCCCCACTGTGACTTCATCCATTCCTGCTACAGCCACGATATCACCAACGGAAGCAACCTGCAACGGCACTTTTTGTACACCATCAAAACCATATACCTTGGAAATCCTTGCTGGTACCATGCGGCTGTCTCTAAGCACCACAGCTATCTCTTTATTCACATTGAGAGTACCGGCAGTGATTTTTCCAATCCCCATGCGCCCAAGATAGGGCGAATAATCTATGGAACTTACAAGCATTTGAAGCGATTCTTCGGGGTTGCCCTTTGGTGGGGGGATGTGTTTTATGATCTTCTCTAAAAGTGGCTCCATGGTTGAGCAGTTGTCATCGGGATCATTTAAAGCATAGCCCTCTTTTGCCGAAGCATAAACGACGGGAAAATCAAGCACATCGTCGGGAGCATCAAGCTTTACGAAAAGATCAAAAACCTGATCAAGAACCCATTCAGGCCTTGCGGCAGGTTTATCGATTTTATTTATCACCACAATAACCGGCAGCGAAAGAGCGAGTGCTTTTTTCAGTACAAAGTAGGTCTGGGGCATTGGCCCTTCCTGAGCATCAACCATAAGTAGCGCTCCGTCGGCCATCTTCAAAACACGCTCAACCTGACCGCCAAAATCGGCATGTCCGGGAGTGTCTATAATATTAACCTGATATCCCCTGAACTGAAAAGAGCCGTTTTTTGAAGCGATAGTAATCCCCCGCTCCCGTTCAAGATCCATCGAATCCATAAGTCTGTCGCTTACAACCTGATTTTCTCTGAACATCCCACTCTGTTTAAACAGCTCATCCACAAGTGTGGTTTTCCCATGGTCTACATGGGCAATAATTGCAATATTTCTGAGTTTTTCCTGATCCATAGATTTGTTTTCTGCCAATAAAATAGAGGCTTTGGAAGAATAAAAAAATAGCAGTCAAAGAGATAAACGTAGCAGTTCGATCCATTGGGCCCGTTTATTGCACTGTGTGCCAAAAAGAGAGCGTTAAATTAATTCAGGGCAGGTTTTGCTGTCCACCAAAAAGTGTAATTCCAGCTGGAAAAATTACTTTAATAGGAATCGGGCGCAATGACAAGATCATTTTGCAAATCAGTTACTCCCGCAGTGTACTGTACAATAGTGTTTGCAGCTTTATAAGCAGCCCAGTCAGGCACTTTGCCACTGAGGCGCACTCTCCCCTCTTCAACCATAACATCGATCATATCGATATCGATATCGATATTTCTGTCCAGAGCATCAATTATGTCTTCAGCAATAATCTCGTCATTAAGGTCATGCTTTGGTGTAACCCCCAGCCGATCATCTACCAGAATAACACCAGCCACATGTTTAGCCAGCTCCTCAGCCCTCTTTTTTTGCCAGTACGATCCCACCGCCCCTTCAAGTGTTACCACCCCATTATCTACCGAGATCACTATATCTTCACCTGAGAGAGCAGTATCCCAGTCAAAAATATTTCGTATGTTATCTCTGAGTTCAGCCCTGGGCGGAGCAGCAGGCTGATCCAACCGAACAGCGATTCTGTTTTCAACCACTTTAACCCCTGGTACAGCCCACACATCAGACTCCGCAGATTCCCTGGCATAGGCAGTGGGCACGGTTCCATAGAGATGCACCGCTCCGTTGGACACTTCAACCAACACCTCGGAAGCATCTACCCTTGAGTCCCAGAACAACTGATCGACTATTCGCTTTTTGGTTTCTTCGTTAGAATAAAGCATTGTTTCGAACCCCGTGTATTAAGGTGCTTCGATAATCAGGTTATTTTTAACTGAAATAACACCATCGGTGTATTTAGCGATATCCTGAGCAGTTTTAAATGCACTGAAATGGGGAACGGTCCCACTGATCACCACATTGCCTTCGGACACCTGTACATCCACATTATTTACATTAACATCCGCATGTCTGTCCAGCGCTGCCTCTATATCCCGTGCTATAAGCTCATCAACATAAAAGCGCGTAGGAACAACAGCAAGCCTGTTTATAAGGAGGGTGACTCCGTCTATATTAAGCGCGATCTCCTCTGCTTTCTCTTTTTGCCACAGTGAAGGCACTGTTCCATCCAACATCACTTCCCCATTTTCTACCCGTACCTCTATATCTGAATCATCCACTCTCTGATCAAAGGCAAGCAAACTGCTTACACTGCTTTGAATGGTGGCATCCTGTGGAACATCTTTGCCAGAGGGCAGCATCACTGAAAGTTCGTTTTCTACATCATTAACTCCCTTTACCGCCCTGGTATCATATTCTGCGATCTGCCGTGCCCAGTATGAAGGAACTGTGCCACTTAAGCGAACCTTTCCATCCACTGTTTCTATACTTATGGCAGATGAGTCGAGACGTGCATCCCAGAAAAGCTGCTGCTGTATCTTCTCCTTTAACTTCTGCTGCTCCTGAGCCATACTCCGCTCCCCCTTAACGTTATATTCCGAGATTTGCTGTAACAGTTTCTTACTTTGAATAAATGCAACTACTGTACCTAAGAAAAAGAACGACAACCCACTAAGATGGCAAAACGGTACACAGGTTGCTCTTTAAAGGTGTTAACAGCCTTTTCTATGGAAACTCCCCAATATTCTTTAACTTCGACACTTAACTTTTTTTCAGGATGAAACTGAACAGAAACGATAGTAAGTGGCCTTCAGGTCTAAAATTCACCGCCTCGTTTGTGAGAATTTTTCTGCGCTTTCTTGGTCTGACCTTTCCGGCCTGGGGAGCGATTCTCATTGCTGTAGTACTCTTGGGATTACTTTTCAGCGCAATCGAACAGCACTCTATGTTCGATTCCCTTTACTTTATGTTTATAACATCAATGACCATAGGGTACGGAGATATTACCCCCGTCACACCGAGTGGCAAGATACTTTCTGTAGTGGGCGGAATTCTTGGAATACTGACTACCGGTATAGTTGTGGCAGTGGCACTTCAGGCACTGAAAACCTCTCTCGGTCTGAAGCAGTCAGACTGAATGTTTACTGTCTAAGTATTAGGCGCCAGGCCGGAGATTACCTGGTAGCGGTAACACCAAGCTGACTCATGAGCGCCATAGTGTCGTAGTAGTCGCTTTCGCTAACGATTTTGCCGTTACGAGCCACTATTATGCTACAAGCAACCACTGCAATCTTTTTGCCTGTAGCCCTGATGCCTTCCAAGTCGCCTTTGTGTGTTCCGGAAAACGTGTACTCAATTATAGAAACGTCCTCGTCTGGTAGATACTGATTCCCTATGGTAATGGTCAGATCGGGAAAAGCACCCGTGAACATTCTGGCAGCATCGACAGGAACATTCACTCCCTGCCTTTTCACCCCATCACCGACCATGTAGACGGTATCAGCGTGATAAAGTTCCCGAAGCTTATCAAAATCGTGAGATGAAATGGCATCAAAGACCGCACGGTGGAGTGCTGCGTGGTCAGACATGATGTAACTCCTTCATTGATTTTTAACCGCCCCTTTCAGACAGGGCATTTTTGTTATCAAACCGCAAAGGAAATGCCACATCTGTTTAGCTATACTAATAGGGCAGAAAGGACACAGTTTCACAGCCAGGCTCGGAGAGAGCGCTCCTGATACTCAATCATAGCAGGCAAAAGATAGAGCCCTTCTCATTTATTCTTATAAATCAAAAACCACCCCCGTCTACTTCAGCCCTCTCCTGCATCTCCATCTCCCGCAGCTTCTTTCTGTTTCGCACCCGTGTTACAACAATAGCTGTAATTGCAAGCAAAACGATCAAACTCCACAATAACCGCTCGTCGGAAAGAAATGTCACTCGGTAGCGTGAGTTGATGAAATCATGGACAATCGCTTCATACTGCAATGTTTCGAGCCCATAAACCGTTTTTAGCGCAGCCGGAAACCCCCGTCTGGTGTAAGCGGCACTGAGCAACTCCTCGATTCCCCCAATCCCATACTGTTCGATAAGATAGAGAACTGCTGCGTGGCTTTGAGCATAGGCAAGCTGGGCCGCTGAAGCATCAAAGCGATTCACGTATTCAATGGTATCCAGGGAAAGCAACCCCCCTCTCCATGCTGCTGCAGAGAGCAGTCTCTGCCCCTCAAAAGGCATCTCTCCCGAAAGCACCATCGCAAGCCCCTCATGGAGCCATCGGGGGATATAGGTTCTGCCAAATCCCCGGTTTACAATTATATGGACAAGCTCATGACTGGTTAGCTGCATAAAATCCATATTCATAATAGGGCTTCTGTTCACTGGTATAATTATCGAATCGGTACCTATTGCTCCCCCACCACCCCATTCGGGCAATCTGACCCGGTAATTCACTCCCCGCCGGTGGTTATAGAAGGTGATGAAAAGCTCTGAAGTATCAAGGGGGGTATCGGGCAGCAATGTTTGCCATATCCTCACATACTCCTTCTCTACCCGCTCTCCTTTTATCTGCTCAGGAACATATCCCTCAAGCCTAATAAAGGAAAAGGCAAGAAACTGCAGCGCACAAATTAAAAGCAGGGCTGCTTTAACTATAGTAGTATTTCCTGTTTTCACCAAAAATCTATTCCCTTACAGAGGTACTAAGTGGGCAAGCTTAGTTATGAAACTACTTTGATGAACTGTGATAGTTCAAAAAAAAAGATTCTTTGGGTTTATACTGGCACAATTAGTGCTCTTTTTCCGAGGAAAAAAGGAGTGTCTATGAAAAAATTTCTGCTCGTGCTCTTTATAGCACTAAAAGCTGCAACCGCTCAGGATACTATCCCCTTTAACTTTGGCATAGCTCCGGGGCTCAGTCTTAGAAACACAATCGATGCTACAGTACATTTTAATGTTAATCTTATAAACAGCAGAATTGGTACGCTTCAGGGGGCCGATTTTGCCGGACTGGTATCCAACATTGCAGGCACCGCCAATGGCTATCAGGTAGCAGGTATCACCGCCTCTGCAGAAGAGCTTAGTGGGTTTCAGGTATCGGGAATATTCTCCCACGTTCGTTCCGATGCAAGTGGGTATCAGGGTAGTGGAATAGTAAATTCAATCAGAGGTGATCTAAGCGGCATACAAAGCGCTTACATTGTAAATAGAGTCAGCGGTACGACCTATGGCGGACAAACCGGGTTTATAAATATCGCCAATGATGTCAACGGATTTCAGGCCGGATTCATAAACATCTCACGACAACTAAATGGTATTCCGCTGGGAATAATAAACATTGCCGAAAACGGAAGAGTTACCGCTATCGCTTATGCCTCAAACTTTTCCACTGTAAACGCAGGGGCACGATTTATCGCCAATAATTTTGTATCAACCATTACTGCCGGGGGACACGATTATCATAACCGTCTCGATACTGCCGCAGGAATCTCCACCTCATGGGGATACCATATCCCGTTGTACCCTCTTTATTTGGAAATAGATTTGGCTTCCATGAATCTGACACAGCTTGCCGGAGAGATAGATCGTGATAATTTAAGGACCCGATCGCTTACTGCACTACGACTCACTGCAGGGTTTGAGATCACAGGGTTTATAGGTGTTTTTGCCGGTGCGGGATTGGGCTACGATGTGGAGTTGCAGGGGGGTGATTTTGTAAGCGACAGTTTTCAGCCCCTCTATTACGGAGGCGTCACTCTGTTTTAGGGGCAAAGGGCTCATGTTTAGTGCCCCTGTTTTGAGCGCACTTTTTAGATCACCGGGCCATATTCTATATTACCCCTGAGGAAAACATGATGGTTAAACTTCAGGACAAGCTACCAATTTATGGGCAAAAACTTACAAATCGATGGGTTCTTTGGCATTGGTATAGAATGCTGCAAAACGTGGGTTAATTACGGTACTCTCTACCGCACAGCGCGAATATTGGGAGCCAGTTTTGTGTTTCTGATCAACAATAAATTCAAAAAAACCAAATCCGATACGCAAAAAACCTGGCGCTCGGTACCGACCTACTCCTATTTGGATTTTGACCACTTTTACCAAAGCCTTCCCTTCTCCTGCGTGCTTGTGGGAGTGGAGATGAGCGAATCTGCTCAGTATGTGGAGGAGTTTACTCATCCTGAGCGCGCATGCTATCTGTTGGGTTCCGAGGACCATGGCTTATCCCGTAAGGCACTGGATAATTGCCACAAACTTATCCGTCTCAGAGGTGACCATTCAATGAATGTCGCGGTAGCAGGATCGATTGTGCTGTATGACCGGTTCACCAAAAGAACCCCACTGTAACATGCCCGCCTCAGCAGGAAGACCCAAACTGTTGTTCTGCCGGTTGCGAATAGATAGAGTGGAGCGGGCAGTAAATGGTTTAAAAGGAGGATATAAACGCAAAGAGCGCTGAGAACGCCCGTTCTCCGTAGCGGACTATTACGAAGGGTGAGCAGAGGAAAGACGCAGAGAGGAAAAAAAGATAAGGCGATAGTGGAAAGTGGCACTTTCTTAAGTGCCAGTGCCCTCAAAAAGCGAAGTCCTCGTAGGGCGCTACAACCGAGGCACCGAGGAGGTACGACGAGCCTGCCCATCCTCCGCCCGCCTTCCGAAGCAGACTTCTGCGCCCGTACTCTACTACGTCCTACGTAGAGGGCTACGGAGGTTAGGAGAGGACATTGTGCCCGAATGGGTAGAACCGGTGCCGTCCGCGGCAGGCGCCCGGGATAGCTCTAGTTTTTAGCGTTTGATTATATCATGGCTCTCAGGCGCCAACACTCCCTTTTCTGACTTTCTGTACTTAAACCAGAATAACCGCTTTGGACAGCGGTGATATCCTTTAAGTAGTTGATTTTTCTTTTTAAAGCCCATCCGTTTCCGTGCACTCAAATCTAAACTGATTGTATGAGAATCTGTCGTTTATTAATTTGCACTGTATCACATTTTACTAAGTATTGGAACAGGAAAAGAGGTTATGAGCTCAGCAGATTCAAAAACAATAAAGATCATGCCCTGTCTTGATATGCAAAACGGACGGGTGGTGAAGGGTGTACAGTTTGTAGATATCCGTGATGCGGGAGATCCGGTGGAGTGTTGTGCTGCGTACTGTGAAGCGGGTGCGGATGAGATTGCGCTTTTGGATATTACCGCAACCGTTGAGGGACGTGCAACGATGCTTGAGGTGGTAAAACGGGTGGCCCCGGTGGCTACTATCCCCTTTTCTGTTGGTGGTGGAATTAGTGATGTCTCCGTGGCCGCTTCGGTGCTGGATGCCGGGGCTGACCGGATAACGGTAAGCAGCGCTGCATTTCGTAACCCACAGGTAGTAAAAGATATGGTGCAGGAGTTTGGTTCAGAGCGGGTTACCGTTGCCGTTGATGCGGCGGAGAACAAGGCTCTTCCAAGCGGCTATGAGGTATTTATCGATGGAGGCAGAACCGCTACCGGTAAAGATGCCATAGAGTGGATAAAAACCATTGACGGTTTTGGGGCCGGTACGATTTTACCCACCAGTAAGACTAAAGACGGGGTAAAGAGCGGCTACGATCTGCCCCTTATACAAAAGACCGCAGCAGTGACCGGTGCACAGGTGATCGCTTCCGGTGGTGCCGGTACGATGCAGCACTTTAAAGAAGCAGTTGAAGCCGGGGCTTCAATACTGCTTGCTGCCTCTGTTTTTCATTTTAAGACAATTCAGATCCCTGAGTTAAAGCAGTATCTTCGCGACGAGGGTATATCTGTTTCCATGTAAGTTTCTGAGGTGGTGAGTATTTGTGCAAAGAGACGGTTGACCTGACCGTCTCCTGCCTCTTTTCCCCAGTACCTCTCCCCCCCATTTTGGCACATCATTCGCTGTTTAAAAACATGTTTCGCAGTTCTGTGTTTCATTTCTCAGTTCACTTAAAAAGGAGCATGTTATGGATGTGTTTGAAATTATGACACGTAATGTCGATTCATTACCTTCAAACTATACAGTGCTTGATGCGGCAAAGAAGATGCGAACGCTAAACGTCGGGGTATTACCCGTTACCGAAGAGGGTCATGTGGTGGGAATGATTACCGACAGAGACATAGTGGTACGGGCGATTTCTGAAGAGTTAAACCCGGGCAACACCTCCTTAAAAGAGGTAATGAGCCGCGAGATCTTCTCCTGCAAAGAAAATGCAGATATTGCTGAAGCTGCAAAAATTATGGAAGAAAGGCGGGTAAGAAGACTTCTGGTGCAAAACAATGAGGGTAGTGTAACGGGGATCATTTCCCTTGGGGACATTGCAACCCATGTGCAAAAAGAACTCAGCGGGGAGATTTTACAGCAAGTCTCAGAGCCAAGTTTCCCAAGACGATAGTAAGCTGGTAAACTCCCAAATAACATGCAAACGTGTGATTCAAAGCATCTCATCCGGAGGTACAATGATGGAAAAAAGCAGGGCGGATATCAAACAATTGATTGATCTACGACTTTCAGCAGACAGCAGAATAGACTCAAACAACATAAAGGTAAAGCTGAGCAACAGTACCGCTACCGTATCCGGTGTTGTGCACTCTGTTGCGGCAAAAGATGCGGTGGAGTCTGATCTGTGGGCAATTAAAGAGATTCACTATGTCGATAACAAGCTGAAAGTGAAATTTCCCGATGGGTACCAAAGACCTGCGGATGAAACGATAAAGGAAAATTGCGACAGACTCTTCGCAATCGATCCCGATCTCTATCTTGAAGACATAGAGTGCACAGTGAATAAGGGTGTTATAAGTCTTAGTGGCAGTGTTGGTCAATACTATCGAAAGAAACGGGCTGAGTTTTTGGCAAATCAGGTCGGTGGGGCTCAGAATGTAAGAAATGGACTCAGTGTTGTTCCCACAAGGGAAGTTGAAGACCAAACGATTGCAAAAACGATTAGCCATCACATGGAAAAAGTGCTGGGGAGAGAGGAAAATTCCGTCGTTATAGAGGTACAAAAAGGCCATGTGGTTTTGGCCGGTACTGTTCCCGACCGACGTTCTTTCGATACAGTTGAGGATATTGCCAGATATACCGATGGAGTAGTAGATGTGAAAAACCACATGAGCATATCCGATGGGTACGATTGATTGATCCCTGAGACACCGTGCAAGAAGGGGGGAATTGTTTTTACAATTCCCTCTTTTTTTATCTGCTTGTTACAGGCATTCCGGTTGGCGCGATAATCTCCCCGGTATAGTATCGTGAATCGGAAGAGGCAAGAAAAACAAAGCTTGGTGCTATTTCGGCAGGTTGTGCAGGGCGCCCCCACAGTGACTCTGAGCCAAACTGTTCAACTTCCTTTCGCTCTCTTGTGGAGGGGATAAGCGGCGTCCACACCGGCCCGGGAGCCACACAGTTTACCCGTATGCCCTTTGGCGCAAGCTGCTGTGCCAGAGAGTAGGTTAAATTATGAATAGCAGCTTTGGTGCAGCTATAATCGATTAGCTGAGGATACCCCATCATTGCCACCACTGAACCCACATTTATTATACTGTCACCGGCCTTCATCTGTGAAAGGGTGGCCTGAGTGGTCCAGAAAAACGACATTATGTTGGTTTGAAATGTTTGATCAAGTTGTTCGGGAGTTATCTCCATAAAATCTTTTTTCTCTATATGGATAGCGGCGTTATTGACAAGAATGTTTATACCGCCAAATTTACGAACACTGCGTTCCACTAAGTTATGGCAAAACTGTGGATCTCTTATGTCGCCGCTTAAAGCCATACAATGGCGTCCCGCTTTTTCAACCCAATGAACCGTATCCTGGGCATCCTCGTGTTCATTAAAGTAGGAGATCACCACATCGGCTCCCTCTCTTGCATAGGCAATAGCAACCGCACGCCCGATCCCACTGTCCCCCCCGGTGATCAGTGCCACTTTGCCCTGAAGTTTCCCGCCACCCATATAGGAGTTTTCGCCATGATCGGCCCGGGGTTCCATATGCTGTTCAGTTCCGGGCCACTGCTGTGACTGGGGCTGCGGGGGGTGTTGTATCGATGCATCGTTACTTAAGGGGTTGAAATCAAGGTTTGATCCATGGTGAAGGTTTTCTTTCATGCAGGTTCTCCTTTAGTTTTGTTGGATGAGGTGTTATCTGCTGGTAAATGGTTGTCCTGTGGGAGCAAGTATCTCTCCTGTGCAGTATCTGCTGTCACTGGATGCCAGAAACACAAAACTGGGCGCGATTTCTGCCGGTTGCGCAGGGCGGCCCCAGAATGAGTTGGCACCAAATTTCCCCACATGGTTTATATCCCTTGTCGCGGGAATAAGGGGCGTCCACACAGGGCCGGGTGCAACACAGTTTACACGTATCCCACCGGGGGAAAACTGCTGTGAAAGTGATTTGGTAAGATTGTGAATCGCTGCCTTGGTGCAGCCATAATCAACCAGTGTTTTACTTCCCTTCAAAGCCACTACTGAGCCAACATTTATTATACTGTCTCCTGATTTCATCTGTGCAACAATACCCTGGGTGATCCAGAAGAAGGAGTAGACGTTTGTCTTAAATGTTTGCTCCAGTTGCTCTTTAGAGATTTGGGTAAAATCCTTTTGCTCTAAATGTACCCCAGCATTGTTTATTAGAATATTAACCCTTCCATACTGTTGCAGCGTTTTTGAAACAACATGTTTACAGTGATCATAGTCCTGGATATCACCATCGATTAAAAGGCACTTGCGTCCCGCCTTCGCGACCCACTCTTTTGTATCCCGGGCATCATCGTGTTCATTTAGATAGGATATAGCGATATCAGCCCCTTCCCGCGCAAAGGCAATTGCAACAGCTTTCCCTATTCCGCTGTCAGCACCGGTGATCAGTGCGACTTTCCCCTCAAGCTTTCCCCCACCCACATAGCTTTGCTCCCCGTGATCGGGCAATGGGTTAAGATGCTGATCGGTTCCCGGCCACTGCTGGCTCTGGGATGGCGGTGCGCCATTTAAGCGGGCGTCTTCGTTTAAAGGCGAGAAGTCAAGGTTTGATCCATGGTGAAGTGGCTCCTGCATAGAGTCTCCTTTTCTCAATATGCACATTTTGCGTTGGAATTGAATTAGAGATTTGCAAAAATTAGTCCATGAATTTGAAATGAGGAGTGTGGATACAAAATACAGGACAGGGGGCAACGATCTGTTGATTCTTAAGCTCTCAGGTGCTGCTCAGGAAAAAAATTGATGCGCACCAAATGCCCATCTTGCACAGTACGAACCCCAGAGAGGACCTGGGGTTCACTTGGCGAGTTTTTTAATGACCCTCTAAATTGGGTGTGTTCGATGGTTTGGTTTTAATGCCTCTCCCCCCTACCGCACCAACACTCTCTCAACCGCGCTCATCACTCCACCTTTATGCTCTACCCGTATCTCTGCCACATAAAAGCCGCTTCCACCACTGAATCGCACAGTATGGTCTCCGGCGCCCCGGGGTTTGTTAAGCACTTGCTCAACGCGTTTCCCACGGAGATCATACAGGTCTATGGTTACTCTACCGGGCTTTGAGAGGCTATAGCGTAGCTCAACACTACCGGGTTTGCCCGACACGGCATTTAAGGAGAGCTGAGACGGTGCGACCCGCTGAGGTGTACGGGTGGCCGATACCGGTTGGGGATAGCCA